>JACCUV010000167.1 GCA_013698495.1 Chloroflexia bacterium | reverse complement strand
AGTTTACAAAACAATGGCTTCGAACAGGCCCCCCGATCGTTCATCGCAACCTGGCCCGAATGACGGCTCAACCGCCGACGGCGCCCTCGCATCGATCTCGGAACCGCCATCGTCGACCGCCAACCCGACGGACGACTCCCCACCCTCAAGGACGAGGGCCAAAGTCAAGGTTCCGAGACCAAAAGGACCGCGGGTTAATCCCAACCTTGAAGGCAAAACCAATATTCGGGGCTCGCATGTCGGCGATCGCTATGTTCGCGTGGTCCGGCAGCCTCGCGACGCGGAATTTCGCCTCGTCGCGCCCGGCCACCTGATCGCCGGGGAGGAAGCGAGCAGCGGTCGAGGTCCGGTTCAGCGTGCGTTCGGCAAGATCAAACGCGTTCTCATCGGCAATCCGCTGACCACGTCGTCGGGCATCCACGAGCGTTTGACCAAGGTCAAGGCGCTGGCGGTATTCTCGTCGGATGCGCTTTCATCGGTCGCCTACGCCACGGAAGAAATCCTCCGCGTCCTGCTCCTTGCCGGTCTCGGCGCGATGACGCTGAGCTTGCCGATCGGCGGCGCGATCATCGCCCTTCTCTTCATCGTCGGCATCTCCTACCGGCAAACGATCAGGGCCTACCCCAACGGCGGCGGATCCTACATCGTCGCCAAGGACAACCTCGGCGAAACCCCGGCCCTGATCGCCGGGGGCGCGTTGTTGCTCGACTACATCCTGACGGTGGCGGTGAGCATTTCGGCGGCGGTGGCGGCAATGGTCTCGGCGGTTCCCGAAGTCCATGATCACCTGGTGCTGACCGGCATCGGATTAATTGTGCTCGTGACCATGCTCAACCTGCGCGGCATTCGCGAATCGGGCACGATTTTTGCCTTGCCAACCTATCTCTTCCTGATTGGCATGGCGGTGATGCTGTCGATCGGATTCGTCCGCAACGCGCTCGATGGCTTCCCGGTCCAGGAGCCGAGTCGCGAGGCAATGATCGGAACTGGCTCTGTCGGCATCTTCCTGATTTTGCGCGCGTTCTCGTCCGGTTGCGCCGCGCTGACCGGGATCGAGGCGATTTCCGATGGCGTGCCCGCGTTCAAGAAACCCGAGTGGATGAACGCACGGACGACCTTGACCTGGATGCTCGTGCTGCTGGCGACGATGTTCGGTGGCATCACCTGGCTCGCCCATCAGTACGGTTCCGTACCGCTCTCTCAACACGAAAGCGGGTACGAAACGGTCGTTTCCCAGATTGCGCGCACGGTGTTCGGCGGCACGAACGCCGCCTACTACTACATCCAGTTCGCGACGATGGCGATTCTCGTGCTTGCGGCCAATACCGCCTACTCGGACTTCCCGCGGCTCGCGTACTTCATGGCGCGGGACAGGTATATGCCGAGCCAATTCACCTTCCGGGGCGACCGCCTGGCGTTTACGACTGGCATCCTCACCCTCGGCCTGATGTCGATCCTCGTGCTCTCGCTGTTCGGCGGCCAAACCGAACGCCTGATCCCGCTCTATGCGCTCGGTGTCTTCACCTCGTTCACGCTCTCGCAGTTGGGCATGGTCGTGCGCTGGCAACGGCGCAAGGAACCGGGCTGGCGGCAGGGACGCCTGATCAACGCGGTTGGGGCGACGGCGACGGCAATTGTGGCCCTGGTCGTCGGCGTCACCAAATTCACGACGGGAGCCTGGATCATCGTGATCCTGATTCCGCTGTTGATCATGCTCTTCCGGGCGATCCACACCCACTACGCTGACGCCAGCAAGGAACTCGCTTCGCTCACGCCGATCGACTCCGACGATATCCAGAACGTGGTCGTCGTGCCGGTGGCCTCGATCAATGCGGTGACGCGGCAAACACTGGCCTATGCACGCTCGATTTCGGAAAGCGTTTCCGCGATCCATATCAGCGACGATGAGGCGGAAATCGAGCAGATGCGGGAGCAGTGGCACGAGTTGAACACCGATGTGTCGTTGGTGATCATCGAATCGCCGTACCGCTCGCTCGTCGGTCCGCTGTTGACGTACCTCGACGAACTTCAGGACCAGGCGCCCTCGGCGACGCTGACAGTTGTCCTGCCGGAATACGTGCCGCGTCACTGGTGGGAGCAAATTCTCCACAACCAGACCGCCTTCCGGATCAAGGCCGCGCTCCTGTTCCGGCCGGGGACCGTCGTCATTAGCGTGCCTTACCATCTTGAACGACACCGCCGCCGCCGCCCCTCGGCGCAACCGTTCCAACGGAGGTTGTAGGGCTGTCGGAGATACTGGAAAACGTGCGGATTTGCATCGGCTGAACCAACGCGTTCTGCTTCCAAGGGATCTGGAGAACGTGGAAGGCGAAATCAGCCCGTCCAACCGCCTCGCAATCCGAGGGCCGAATGGAGTATGGAACGAACATGTGCTCCCCGTGACAGCGTTGGAGGCCGCGGAACAGCGTGTAGGTGTTCCTGAGGTGCTGTTGATCAGCCTCACGCATCCGGTTGCACCGGTGTTGCGCTGGGACGCCGAAAAGTTCCGCGATGCGTTGCTCAAACACCCGCGAGACGAGCGAATGATTCGAAGCCTGACGGAATATCTGGCGGGATGGCGGGATCACGGTGAGGAAGTCGGGGACCGTACTGGTAACCAGCGGATCCTGTTTCGGGATGAGCACGGCCGCTGGTATGCAGCAAGCATTGGACCGTTACGGGGAATCGACAACATGATCAGCGTGTTCGGGATTTGAAAGCCGAACATTGTGACAAATCGTTTGCAGGAATGGAATAACTCCGTGGCGCGTGAAAAGTGAGCTTCGGCCAGGTCTGCTCATCTGGCGTCTCGGCGTGCCGCGCGGGCGCCGCTTCCGTTGCTTGCGCAACTCTCCCGCCACGAAGATCACTCATCGCTGTCAATTTCACCGTGAGGGTCAACCGGGCGACGCACACAAAACCGGCCGGGAACTTCGTCCCCGGTCGGTCTCAGGCGGTTTGCCGTGATGCGCGAATCTACCGCGTTCGCTGAAACAGGTAGATAATGGCCAGGATCACGAGCACGATCACGAGAATGTAAAGAACTGGTCCGACATCCATAGCAAGCCCCCTCAAACGTGGGGGATGTCTCCCGAGAGAACATCCCACGTGTCGGCGCACTCAGGCCATGCGCC
>JACCUV010000143.1 GCA_013698495.1 Chloroflexia bacterium | reverse complement strand
TCCCACATCGTGAGCACCGGTTCACCCCGGTACTCTTGAGCCCGGAAGTCGTTGTGCTCGGCCAGTGTGGATTCCAGCGGCGAATACCAGAGGAGATCGCCCGCGTCGTCAAGGATCATCGCGCCGTTCTGCCCATCGGGCACCTTGGCGGCGATAAACGTATGACCCGGTGCAGTTCCGTGGGCTGGAGTCGTGATCGTCATCGCCGGTGGCAGCAAGTCGAGACGCGAATGGAAGTGCTGAGGCGGGTGTTCCGGCTGATCAATTTCGCGGGAGGTTTGCTTCCTTACTGGCGTTCCCGGAACCGCGACCTTGAACGTAACGGACCCGCTGGGCGTGGGACGCAAGGGTGTGTCGGCGCGGACAGTGACCCACTCGCCGGGCAGGAACGTGGCGTCGGGCACATAGCTGACACCCTCGCCATCGGAATGCGGCATCAGGAGACCGGAGTGTGAGCCGCTCCTCGAGCCCACGACTTCGACCAGGCCGAGGGTCTCGGCCGTCGCGCCACGGAAGGTGATCTCCGATCCAGGCGAGGCCGTGCGCGTGCCATGGCGGGGGAAAACCGTGACTTCGTCAGTGGCCGAGGACTGAAGACGCCGCGACTGGGCAAAACCCGAGATCGGTTGACCTCCGGCAATCGCCAATGCGCCCAGCCCGACTCCGCCGATCAACCCTCGGCGACTCGATCGAAACTCCGGTTGTTCGACGTCTGAGCGATGACCCGCGTCTCGTTCCATCTGCCTCATCGGTTATTGCCTTTCCATGCGCCCGCCGTGAGCGGGTCGGATCACGACAACGCGACCGGGAATCGAGAATCAGGCTCCCACCCGGTCGCTGGATGCAATCATGGTAGCAAATGCGGGCGCCATGTCTTGCCGATTGTGACCGGGGCATGCGCACGATCGGGCCACGTCGGAACGTGCCCGCGGATTAGTGACCCGAGTCGCGATCGAGCGTCGTCGACACGGTCTCCTCGGTTCCGGGTTCGACGACCACGAACTGCCCCATCATCCCGTTGTCCTCATGCCGCAGGATGTGGCAGTGATACATATACGGAGTCTCGGGATCGGTGTGTGTATCGAACTGGACCGCCAGTTTGACGGAGTGGTCGTCACCAACGAACACAGTGTCCTTGGGACCCCGCAAATAGTTCGGCGGTTCCTCGCCCTCGACCTCCAGCACGTGAAACGTCGCCCCGTGAATGTGAAAGGTGTGCGGCTGATTCGAACTCCGCACGTTCCACACCTCCTGCGACCCGGCGGCGATCACGTGATCGATCCGCGACATCTCCATCTCCTCGCCGTTGATCCGGTTGTGCCCGTCGAGCTCGAAATCGCGGCGTTGGAGACGGTCCATTCCGATTGGCGCGGTTTCCCCGTATCCTGTCCCAATACAGCGCAACCATCGGGTGTCGCCATCGCGAGAGTGGGGAAACGTGTACACACCGCGCGGATTTGGACTCTCGGAAGTCGGTGACATCGAAATCTTCCCGCACGGAGACGAGCTGCACCTCTTCCACCTCACCCTCCCCAATCACGACGTCGTACAGCACGCCGTCAGCACCGATGGACTCACCTGGAAGCAATTGCCAGATGCTCTCCGCACGGGCGATTCCGGCGATTGCGACGACGACATGATCTGGACGATGAGCGTTTCCGAACATGACGGCCAGTTCCACATGCTCTACACGGCGCTCGCCCGCGTGGAGAACGGCATGGTCCAACGCACGGGCCACGCGACCTCGCCGGACCTCATTGCCTGGACCAAAGACACGAAGAACCCGGTCGCCCAACCCGATCCGCGCTGGTACGAGACCGACCCAGCAATCACGAACATGGTTTCCTGGCGCGATCCGAAACCAATTCTGATCGACGGTGTTTGGCGTGCGGCGGTCAACGCCCGTGAAAACCGTGGACCGATGCTGCGGCGCGGTTGCGTTGGCCTGTTCACGTCCACCGATTTCGAGACCTGGGAAGTTCAGCCGCCATTGTTCGCGCCGGGGCGGTTCTGGGATCTGGAATGCCCGCAGGTGTTCACGATCGCTGGCCACTGGTATCTCAGCGCCGGGATCATGGAGGAGCGGAGCCAGCGCTACTGGATGGCGGAGGCGCCTGCCGGTGCTTGGCGCCAGCCACGTGACGGTGGAATTCTGGCCCCGAAGGGTCACTACGCGGGTCGAATCGCGAGGTGGAAGGATCAGGACATCTACATGTGCTGGCACACGCCGTCGACGGGCGAGGCCGACTGGAACAACGCCGGCAATCCGCACGGCAAGTACGTGGTCGCGCCCCTGGCCCTGAAACAGCGGACCGATGGCACGCTTGCCTGCACAAGCTTCGATGGCTGGAGTGCGCTGGCTACTGGTGACCCGGAACCGCTGACCTCGTCGGCAAGGTCGCTCTTTCGCGATGCGGCAGTCGCCAACTGGCGGTTGGAAACAGCGGTCGGTGAGCTCGACTTCCTGGCCAACTCCGACGATTATGAGGACTTCCGCCTCATCGCCACGCTGACGCTCGATGCTCCGGTCGGCGGGATTGGCTTTCGGATCGAGGGGGAGACCGGCGGCGGGTACTTTCTGGAGATAGAAGAGGGATCGGATCGCGTCTCGCTCCAGAAGTGGCTGGGCGCGACCGAACCGTGGACCAACCGGCCCACCCATGCCTGGCGCGAAATCCAGTCGGGGAGGCTGCGGCGGCCATTCGCGCCGGGGACGCTGCTCCCCGTGCAAATGATTGTGAATGGTCCGTACATCGAAGTTTCATTCGACGGCGAGGTCCTGATCGCCGAACTGAGCGCCGAACGCACGGTCGGCCAAATCGGAATCTGGGTCGAATCCGGCACGGTTTCGCTCATCGAGCCGGTTGTGACGCCCCTCAGCCGGCCCCGGCACAGTTAGCCTTCATTCCGCCTCCGGTGTCGCCGCATCCGGCGCCAGGTACGCCGCTATCGCCTCGAAGAGCGGGATGCTGGCGTTGTGGTAGGCGCCAGTGGTCATGTCGAAACTCTCCTCGCCATACGTGTTCGCGACTGCGATCGCCAGCTTGTGCGAGGGCAGGTATCCCGACACCCCGCTTTCACCGCTAAAGAGTGGATTCTGGATGATCCACGGTCCTTGGAGCACGACGCCCAGCCCGTACACATAGCGCTCGCCCAGCGTGTGGCAGGTAACACACCCTTCCAGCGGCGCGCCGAATTCCAGCAAGCCACGATCGATTTGCGCCGCCTTCGATTCGGGGCTGAGCAGGGAGCCCTCGCCCACGGCAACCATCGATGCGGCGAAATCGCGGATATTCGTGGTTTGGACCGCGCCTCGCGTGATCGTCCACGACGGGTTCCAGAAAGTGGACTCCTCGTAAAAGCGCATCCCCGGGTCGATGCCCAGCCACTGTCGGCGTTCCGACGAGAAAGCGTGCAATGCCGGCTCTGGAATCTGCCCGGTGGCGTTGTTGACCGTCGCCGTCAATCCGAGTGGATCCAGCACTTGTTCCTGCATCGACTGTTCCACGGATTGCCCGGTGGCCGCCTCCAGCGCCAGCCCAAGAATGACGTAGTTCGAATGCGAATACTCCCAGTTGGCGCCCGGCTCGAAGAGGCGCGGCTGGGCCAGGCTGTAGCCGATCAGGTCCTCCGGAGTGAACGCCCGGAACGGGTTGTCCTGGATGGCGTCCAGGAAGTCGGGATTCTGCACGTGGTCGCGGTAGCCGGCGGTCATGTTCGCCAGCATCCGGAACGTAGCCGCGTCCGATTCTGGCAGGTCGGGCAGCAAGGCTCCGATCGGATCGTCGAGTCCGATCACGCCATCGTCCACCAGCGTCAACATCAGCGTGGAGATCAGGGAAATCGCGACCGCCCCGTTCCGGAAGCGCATGTCGCTGGTGGCCGGTACGCCGGTCATCGATTCGCCAATCGCCTCGGTGACGATTTCCTCGCCGTCGATGGCGACGTGCAGGATGGTCGCGCGGAGGGAGAAATCGTCCATCACCCTTCGCGCAATGGCGACAATCTCGTCAGGCGACGAACCGGCCACGGGGGTCGCATCCTGGGTGAATCCGCGCCGCGCCAGAATCACCGGCGCCATGGCGCCGCCGGCGACAGCGGCGCCCGCCACCACAATCGCGCGCCGGGAAACAGGCAAGGTCGAGAACAGGTCAGCAGATCGGTTGGCCATCGGTTATCCTCCCGGTACGGTAGGTCACAGGGCGTGAAACGACGATGTCGAGAAAGGTCCCACTTCGGATTGTACGAGACGGGGTCATCGCTGTCGTTGGCCCTGCGTCCCGACGTCATATCCACCCGTCCCACATCGATCGGCATGCGCGGTACACGAAGCAGGGAATCCAATGATCGACCTCACGGGCAAAGTCGTACTCATCACCGGCGCCGGCGGCGAAATCGGCTCCGCGACAGCGCGTACGTTGGTCCGGGCTGGCGGCCAGGTGGTGCTACACGACATTGACGAGCAGGCATTGGCAGCGATCGCCGCGGCATTGGGGGAGGCAGCCGATTCGGTCACATCCGATCTCAGCGACCCCGCCGCGACCGAGGACTTGTGGGATCGCGCGCTGGCGATTCACGGCAGGATCGATGTCCTCGTGAACATGGCGGGCATCTACCCATCGGCCTCGCTCGACGATCCGCTCGAACAGTGGCTTGAGGTCTGGGATCGCTCGGTGGCCGTAAACCTGATCTCGCCGGCGGTGCTGTGCCGGGGCGCGGTCCAGGCGTTCGCCGCGCAAACTGGTGGCGGGATCATTATCAACATCGCGAGTCGCGCGGCATTCCACGGCGAGGATCCGGACTATTGGCACTACGCCGCGGCCAAGGCCGGGATCGTGGCGATGACGAAGACGATTGCGCGCCACTACGGTCGCCAGGGTGTGACCGCGTTCGCGATCGCGCCGGGGTATGTCGACACCGCGTTCAATGCTGCGTTTCGGGACAAGTTCGGGGTGGAGGCCGCCGCTGCCGATACCGGCTTGGGGGAAGTCGCCCAACCCCAGGATGTCGCCAACACGATCGCGTTCCTGGCGTCGGGGCTGGCTCGACACACCACTGGCGCCACGATCGACCTCAACGGCGCAAGCTACGTGCGATAGAATCGAAATCGTTCGACTGCGGGCATGTGGCGTCGCGGTCCCCTCCAATAGAGAAACGTCCGTGACAGGTCCGGCCATTCTTCCTGGCGAGCATATTTCCAGCGAGCTTGAGGAACTGAATATGTCGGCGTCCGAGCTTGCCAAGGCGCCTGGCATTCCGGCGATTCGGCTTGCCGAGATCATTCGCGGACGGCGGACCATTTCGGCTGATAGAGCATTGCGGCTCGCCCGCTGGATCGCAACAACACCCGAACTTTGGATGAATCTCCAGAAGAACTAGGAGCTTCGCCTCGCCATCCAGGAGCATGGCGCGGAGATCGAGCGGGTAGTTCGACCCAGGGTTGCCGCCTGACCTCGGGGGCGAACACAGGAGTTGCCCGGCCGGGCCGGATTCGTTGGCGCGTTCCAGTAGTCCGAATCTACGACGGCTCTTCGCGGTCCATGTCCTGATGGTCCCAATCATCGTTGCCCTGAAGCAGTGCGCGAATGTGGTTAACCTCGCCGATGTGGTACAGGGGATGCTGGATCATGAGTTCGACGAGCCGGCGGGTCTCGATCGAGTCACCCCAGGCCGCTTGGCGGATTTCAGCAAGGTCGTCGTCGTTCAGCTTCGAGACACTGGTTCGAAACTGGCCGTGCGCGGCGCGGAGCCA
>JACCUV010000129.1 GCA_013698495.1 Chloroflexia bacterium | reverse complement strand
ATTGGCGTTGGGTTCGGATAGGTGATCGCGATTGCCTCGCGATACGCCACCACCGCGATCGTCGTGAAGACCGCGGCAAAAAACCAGCCGCCCAGCACGGCGGGGATCAGCCCAATCAGGACGACGCCAATCGCGGAAATCGTTCGCTGGCGCACTCGTTCCTATCTTCCCGAGGTGGGGGCGGCGAGGGCGCCGAACCGACGTTCTCGCCGGCTGTAATCTGCTATGGCCTCGACAAGATCATCGGCGCCGAAATCCGGCCAGAGTTTGGGCGAGAAAAAGAACTCGGAGTAGGCCCCCTGCCACAGCAGGAAGTTGCTCATCCGGTACTCGCCGGAGGTGCGAATGATGAGATCCGCATCTGGTAGATCTGGCGAGTACAGTCGATCCCGTATTGAATCTTCAGTGATGTCGTCAGGATTCAAACCTTCTCGCACGATCGACTGAACCGCATGGACGATCTCACGGCGTCCACCGTAGTTGAAGGCCAGTGTCAGCGTAATCGCGTTGTTGTCCCGGGTGAGTTCGATCGCATCGAGCACCGACTGACGCAGGGATGGATCGAGCGCATCGAGTTCACCGATGTGGCGGAGGCGGGCGCCCCGGCGATGAAGTTCCTCGGTTTCACTATCGATCGCCTGGGCCAGGATGCGGAGGATTCCCTGAACCTCCTCTGCCGGTCGCGACCAGTTCTCGGTCGAAAATGCCCAAAGCGTGAGGTACTGGACTCCGAGTTCGGCAGCGGCGTGCGTGATAATCCGAATGTTGTCGGTTCCATGTTCGTGACCCTGGATGCGATCGAGACCGCGCTGCGCCGCCCATCGACCGTTGCCATCCATGATGATCGCGACATGCCTGGGGATGTCACTTGACTCGGTGGAACCGAGTACCCGCGATGCCGCCGAGGCTGGTGATGGAGCGGTTTGCGCGCCCTCGTCGTCAGGCATCCCTAGACCTCAAGAACTTCATGTTCCTTGGCCTTGCCGATTTTCTCGGCCTCGTCGACGTACTTTTTGGCGAGAATCTCAATGTCCCCATTGGCTCGTCGCTCGTCGTCCTCGGAGATTTCCTTTTTCGATGTAAGATCCTTGGCTTGGGAAATGGCATCGCGCCGGACATTGCGCACGGCAACCTTGCTCTCCTCAGTCGTTCCGTGCACTATTTTGACCAATTGCTTGCGTCGCTCCTCGGTCAGGGTCGGGATGTTGATCCGGATCACCTGTCCGTCGTTGTTTGGATTCAGACCAAGATCGGATTGCATGATGGCCTTTTCGATCGGCCCGATACTGCCCCGGTCCCATGGCTGGATCACGATCAAACGCGATTCCGGGACCGAGATTCCGGCAAGCTGGTTGAGTGGCGTTGAGGCTCCGTAATAGTCGACATGAATGCGTTCGACGAGGGCAGGCGAGGCGCGGCCGGTGCGAACAGAGTCGAGGTTGTGGTGCAAGGCATCCATCGCCTTACGCATGCGCGTTTCCGTGTCCTTGAGAATATCGGCAATCACGGCGCGATTCCTTTCGCAAATACTGTTCTCAACGGAGCCACTCGGAAACACCGTTGCGACGTTGTCGCGAGGAGGTGGGACCACTGGTGAAGTTGAGGATACCAAAGTTCTTGCGCCACCGCTCTTAACCGCGAAGCGTGCAGGTGACCGGTTCCGTTGATCCCAAACAAGGTCCGCGGCGCCAACGGTACACAAGAAAACGCCGCTTCCGCCCGGAAGCGGCGTGATTCGTTCAAACTATGCGTTCGGCTTTTCATCGGGGAGACCAGCGCCGAGTTCGTAGCGAGAGTACCGCCGGATCACGATGTTCTCGCCGAGTTTGGCGATGCCTTCCTTGACGATGTCGCCGATCGTTTTCTTGGCATCCTTGATAAACGTTTGTTCAAGCAGCACCACGTGCTTGACGGCCTCTTCCTTGCTCCCGAATTCCTTTTCCAACGCCGGGATGTCGGATTCCGGCACATCGTCCAGGGAAACGTAGCGTGGCGGGATTGCGGCGACCTGCATCGCGACATCGTGCGCGAGCGACTGGAAGTCCGGGGTTCGCGCCACAAAGTCGGTTTCACAATTAATCTCGACCAGTGCTCCAATCCGCCCTCCGCCGTGAATATAGGGCTCGATAAGTCCTTGGAGCGCGCTGCGATCGGACTTCTTGCCGGCGCGGGCGAGACCTTGTTGACGCAGGATTTCAATGGCCTTGGCGTCGTCGCCGTCAGCTTCCACGAGGGCGCGTTTTGAGTCCATGATTCCGGCGCCGGTCTTGTCGCGCAGGGCGCGAACCTGTTCAGTTGTTACTGCCATGATGTTCCTCACTTGATTGTGTTTCGATGTCAGGACGGATCGTACGTCCGCGGCTGTCTCGATTGCGGATTGGTTCAAAGCGGGCGGGACGCACGCGTTTCCAGGGTTAGCGCCTACCCGAACCTGGTTGTGCTAGTTGCCTGGAGACGAGCCTTCGTCCCGACCCTCGGCGCCAGCGTCGTTGCTCGCTTCGGCCGAATTCGCTCGTGTGCCTGAGGCGAAGAGGTCGTCGGTGGAGGCGACGGCCTCGGCAAAGTCAGACACTTCGCCGGTGACGCTTTCGCGCTCCATGCGGCCGTTGATTGCCGCCTGGGCGATGCCTGCAGTAATCAACCGGATCGAGCGAATAGCGTCGTCGTTTGCCGGGAGCACGATGTCGATCGGTCCGGGGTCGGTATTTGAGTCAACCATCGCGATTGTGGTGATGCCCAAACGCTGGGCCTCGTGCACGGCGAGGTGCTCGCGTTTCGGGTCAATGATAAACAGGGCGCCGGGCAGTTGCGTCATCTCCCGCATGCCGCCAAGTGTGCGCTGCAGCTTGTCGAGTTCCAGTTGCTTGGACGAGGCTTCCTGCTTTGGCAAGTAGTTCCACTCGCCGCGTTCGTTTTCGGCAATGAGCTGGTTGAGGTGGCGTAATCGCTGGCGAATGGTGACGAAGTTGGTCAATGTGCCACCGAGCCACCGACGGTTGACATAGAACTGGCCACTGCGCTCAGCTTCCTTGTGCACAATTTCCTGCGCCTGCTTCTTGGTGCCGACGAGGAGGATGTGTCCGCCTTTGGCCGTGATCTCGCTGACGAGTTCGTGAGCTTGTTCGAGGAAGGGGACCGTTTGCTGGAGGTCCAGGATGTGGATACCGTTGCGTTCGGAGAAGATGTATGGCTTCATCCTTGGGTTCCAGCGGTTCTTCTGGTGACCAAAGTGAACGCCGGCTTCGAGCAGCGTTTTGAGACTGACACGCGGGTTGCGTGCCTCCGTTACCTGTGACATGCACGTATCCTCTTGGTGTGTTTTGCTTCCGCGTTGGTCAACCCAGATTCGAACCGGAACGCTTAAGCGTTCCCGGCACACCGAACCCAGTCACAACGCGTGCAGGATAAGTGGTATGGCGGATGCCAAACCGAGGCGAAGTATACCATTCCGCGGCCAGTCTGGGTGGCGTGCAAGACCGGGATGCGCGCGCCGGTGACCGCGATGTCTCCGCGGGCGGCGTGGTTGGGACTCCACCCCAAAGGCAACACCTCCGGTTGCGTCGCCAACGCGGATGTATGGCGCGTTCCAAAAAAGGCAGAGCAACTCACGGTTGGAGGTGTTTGAACCATCGCGTGTGAAATCGATCGACGCCTGCAGTATTCAACATTATTCGATTTTGCCTATTTGGCGGGGGATTTGGGCCCTCACGAGGGCCCGAATGGTCTGCATTATTCGCCGGACTCCGGGCGGGTTGGGGTCATTGGACCTGCGAGATCGGGACCGACTCTATGCACTCTTCGAGGCGATCCTGCAGTATTCGAGGCATTTCTGCATCATTCGACTGGCAAATGGCGAGTCCACAAGTGATGTCGTCAGGATCGAGGTGTCTTACGAGGTCAAGGGTAGTGGTTCGAATTCCTCGATCCTCGGAATGACAACGACCCGGAATGACGACGACCGACTGGCTTGGGAGCGATCGGCAACAGGTGATTCCATCGACGTCGAGATGGGTGGACAGACCTGGACCAGGACCGGTCCGATCCAGTATTCGATCGGCCGTCTGCCCCTACGAGCACCGACGCGCGTATGCGATTCTCCCCACCAATTGCCGGTCGCTCTTACTCGGCTGGCTCGAAGAACTCCGAGGCGACCCATCCGACCTCATTCGTGGAGTCGGAAACAAGCACTTCGTACCACGTGTAGTCGTCTGCTTCGACCGGACCGCTCAATATCTCCAGAACCTCGCCTGACGGCAGTTCGTCAACGATGTCGGCGGAGGTGGTGCCATCCGCGCGCATGTTCACACCATCGGTTGTGACCACAAAGTCACCGACGGCATATTCACCCGTCTCCGTTTCGTCAGGAACAGGGGTCTCTTCCGGTTCTGGATCGACGGGCTCGTCGACGACTTCCTCTGGCGTCGACACCGGCGGCTCGGCCACTTCCTGCGTCGGCTGGTCGATCACCTGGACCGTCGGTTCCGGTGTTGGATCCTGCGCTATCAGATCGACGGAGCCGGGCGACTGCGTCGAGATCGGGTCGTCACCGTTGTCGCCATTGCCCGCCAACTGCGAGGCCCAAAACCAGAACAGGCCGATCATCAGCAGGAGACCGACGATCGGCAGCGCGATCCGCAGATACTCCGTCCAATATCGCTCTTCCGGCTGGAACTGCACCGACCGTTGACGTCCGCCGCCTCCGCCAGCCCCACCGCTCCCCGATCCATCCGAGCCGCTGCGTTGGGCGCCAGGGGATCGACGCGTGCTCTGTGGGGGATCGTCGTATTCGTAGTCATCTTCGTATTCATCGCGCCGGTCGTCGCCTGACCCGGATGAAAACATCTTGTTCCCTCCGCGTTTGGCAGATCTGACGGCAGCATCGGCGACTCGATCGGCGCCGCCTGCCTCCGCCAGCGCCGGCGCTGGCAGCATCGATCGCAAGACCTCGAAGTTGAAGAGTTTCTGAAATTTCACGTGTTCTCGACCTGCTATCTCATATGGGGGCCCTACAGCACCTCAATCTGGCTGCCGATAGTCTCCACACCCTCGGCGGCGCCTGTTCGGAGCCAAACCCGCCTGCTCGTAACCTCGATTCGGTAAACGATTTCCAGAATCATGGTTCGATGCGCTTCATGCAGTAGATCGATTTCGTTGCTACCCGAATCGATGTTCCGTTGAATGCTCGAACTGCGTCGCGTCGCGGTGTCGAGGAGCGATTTGGAGTATAGCACGCCGATTTTCGGTTTCCCCGCACGACTGTGGCGAAGCCGCACGAGTCACTGACCATTCATGGAGTACGAACGCGCAGGCGGCCACTTTCGTGTTGGGCATGTGACGGCGGCCAGGCGCCAACTGGCGAGGTGCCTCTGCGCAGATTCCCACGTACATGCGCCCGTCGTTGTGCCGCCTCGTTGGCGGCAAGGGGTGAAGTACGTGCAGGGTAATTCGGCGACTACGACTCAGTCCGAGCGCCTTCATCCGGTTCAGACGAGTCCCACGAGGTTTCCTGGCCGCCAAACCGCCGGATAAAGGTGTTGCCGCCCGGACCCGAGGCGCCAGTGGCCGGGTCGGCGGGAGACCGTTGAGCGTCGGGTTGAGGCGCTGGAGAAGTGGCGGCCGCGGTCGATCGGGGCCGTGAGCTTCGGGCGGCGCGGCCTGAAGTTGACTTGCCGGACTCCATCGCGAGTTCGCCTTCGTAGAAGGCTCCTTCGTTGATGACCAGTGTGGTGGTGGAAATCTTGCCGCGGACCTTGCCGCTTTCCAGTATCTGCATCTTGCCTCGGCAGTTGATTTCACCGTCGAGTTCACCGGCCACGGTGATGTTCTCCGCCTCAATCGTGGCGTCGACGGTCGCGCCCTGGGCGACGAAGAGCGTACCCTTGCAGTTGATGGTGCCCTTGACCTGGCCTTCGACGCGCAGGTCGCGGGTGAGATTGAAGGTCCCGTCGAAGACCGAGTAGCGGTCGAAAACGCTGACCGAGTCATCCTGGCCGCCATTGGCCTGATACTCACCCTCAGAGGGGTAGGCGGCGGGGTCGTAGGTGCGCATGGACATGGTGGGAACTCCTTGCAATCGATATGCGAGGTATGCGTCGATGGACAGTGATCAGGATGCGGAGCGGGTGCGTCGCTGGATGACCGAGGCCGTATTTGCGCGATCCGAGCGCGCGTCAGAATCCCCTCCGGAGCCAACCTTGAAGTTGCCATTGATGTTGGCGCCCTCGTGGATCACGAAGATCGGCGACGTGACGTCAGCCGCGATCTGACCGCTCGGCAACGCCTCAAATCGAGTGCTGGCCGAGATTTGGCCTCGCAGCACGCCAGCCACGACCACACGCTGTGCGGAAACTGTCGCATCGACTTCGGCGCCTTCGGCTATCCAGATATCCTCGCGGGCCGTCAAGCTGCCTTCGACGTTGCCATGGACGTGAATGCTGTTCTCTGAACTGATCTCGCCCTTCCAGATCGTTTCCCGCGCGACCACGCTCACGGCGCCATCCACAGTTGGCACGTCGGGAAGCTCCGGCGCGATTCCTTCGGCCTGGCTCTGGCTAGCCTGACCCGGCTGAGCCGGATATGAGCCAAAACTGTATGCGCCAGAATCCTGGTCGACCGCGCCAGCCTGACTTCGGTAGGCACTGTCGACCGGAAACTGGTCATCATCGAGTTCCGGCAATTCATCCTGTCTCTCGTCGGCTTCGTCTTCAGCGCTCCCCAGTTGGTTACGGAGCGCACTCATTTGACGTTGAAACGAGTCGACCTTGTTGTCTCTTCGGAAGACCACGTTGCCACCTCCTCAAGCTGCTGGCGCCACGCGGGCCTCGGCGAGCTGAGCAATTGCAAACGGCGCGCGTCGACAACTTCGACACGGCGCCAACACTTGCCTGCCCGGCGATCGAGCAGGAGACGAGGGCGGCGGCAGCGCAACGCATCGTCGCACGCTACACGACCTTCCCAAACAGTATACACGTTCCTGCCTAGTATGTCCGTACAATCGCGACAAGTTAATCAGATGGTGTTGTTGCGGTCTCTGGCGAGTGGAATCCACACGTCGTCGATGGGGCGCCAGGCGAATGCCAACGATCATGTGCAGCTCCGTACGAACGGTCAATTCACAGCTTCGCGGCTGTTGTTGTCAACAACACAAAGATGCGAGTCCGTTGTCTCAACGAAATGCGCAATAGTGTATGGCGACGCATTTGCGTCGGTCTTGAACGTCGCCCGTTCACGGCGCGTCGCTCGTGGCGGCCAGAAGCGCTCGGGGCCAGGACCTGGCGAAACAGTCGTATGGTCAACTGGTTCGATCTGAACCGGACATCCCGGTGAATACATC
>JACCUV010000116.1 GCA_013698495.1 Chloroflexia bacterium | reverse complement strand
GACGGTCATCCCCAAGTTCATCGTGCTTGACGATCTGGGACTGCTCAATACCTACGGAGCACTCACGATTCCGTTCCTGGCCGACGCCTTCGGCATCTTCCTGATGAAGCAGTTCTTCGAGAGCATTCCGACGGACCTCGAGGAGGCGGCCCGGATCGACGGCGCCAGCCGCTACCAGATTTTTCGGCAGATCGTCTTGCCGAACGCGATTCCGGCCGTGGCCGCCCTCACCATTTTCAGTTTCCAGGGAAGCTGGAACTCGTTCCTCGAACCGCTGTTGTTCACGATCGGGTCGAGCGATCTCTACACCTTGCCGGTGGGACTCGCGAATTTTCGGGCCGTGTACAACACGAATTACCCGGTGCTGATGTCGATCGCGGTGATCACCACCGTTCCGATGGCGATCTTCTTTGTCATCTTCCAACGGTACTTTATCGCCAGCAACGTCGCTTCCGGCATCAAGGGGTAGTGCGAGAATCGAACCGCTCTGCCCGTACGCTCAAATGTCTGGGTGCGTAGGAGCGAACCAGGTTCGACCGAATACCGCGCCTTCCATGACCGGATGGAGTCGATCCGTGTGTTGGTCCGGGCGCCAGCTATTGTGGAGTCAGGGTCAACACGGAGATTGAACCCTACGAACAACGGCGCCACTCGCATGGTTGGATGCCTTCGTCTCTCCCTAAAGGACACCCGTGCTCGATCTCGGTCTCACCCTGAAGAACAATGAACTGTGCCTGGTGGGTCGGTTTGCCGATCGCGGTGGAATGCACGAGGCCGGGCTTTACCTGCGCGACACCCGCTTTCTCAGCATGCTCACCGTCTCGGTGTCCGGCGTTCCCCTCGAGGTGCTCTCGTTCCAGACGCTCTCCGCCTCGGAAGCGATCGTCACCAGCACGACCCGATCCGGCCACGAGGATCGCACCGGAATTCCCGGATCGAGTCTTATGGTCCGCCAGAAAATCACGCTTGGCGCTGGCCTGGAAATCGCCTTCGACATTCAAGCATTCGGGGAGTGGGCGACGGAGGTCGCTCTTGAGGTTCAACTTGCTTCCGACTTCGGCGACATGTTCGATGTGCGGGGCATGACCCCAAAGCAACGCCCGGTGCTGCACGATCCCCGGCTCAACCCGGACCGAAGCGTGTCCTTTGCCGCGACCGGCTCCGATGGCAACACGGTTCGCCTCGATGTCACGGCCACTCCCGAGCCAACGCGAGCGGAACTGGCGACCGTGAAGAGCGCCGCAACCGATGCCGCGACTCCGTTCGCGCTTTCGTTTGCACTCGATCTCACTTCCGGAAAACTGCAGACGGTGGAGGTTTCGCTGCTGCCGGTTCCAGTCGGCGCCGCCCACGATCCTGTTCAGGCGGGAGAACCCCGTCTCAAAGTGCGATCGAGCAATCGCGACCTCGAAGCGATGCTGCGGCGCTCCGATCTCGACCTGGCGATGCTCCAAACCTCGTTTCCGGAGGGCAGCATGCCGGCCGCCGGAATTCCCTGGTTCATCGCGCCGTTCGGGCGCGACAGCCTGATCGTGGCCTTGCAGACAATGCATGTCTATCCGGAGCGCGTGTCGGGCACGCTTCGCGTACTGGCCGCGAATCAGGGTGAGCGCGTCGACGAGTTCCGCGAGGAAGAACCGGGCAAAATCCTGCACGAGCAGCGGTACGGAAACATGGCCCGCACCCGACAGATACCGCACACGCCGTACTTCGGCTCGATCGACTCGACCCCGCTGTTCATCATGACCTTCGCCCAGGCATGGCGCTGGCACGAAGACGAGGCGATGTACGACGACCTGATTTCGCACGTCCGGCGCGCCCTGACCTGGATCGAGGAATACGGCGATCTCGACGGCGATGGCCTGGTCGAGTTTGGCGACAAGTCGACGGATGGCGTGCACATCACGCAGCAGGGGTGGAAGGACAGTTACGATTCGCTCCACTTTGCCAATGGCGATCCTGTCCACGGTCCCTTCGCGCTGGTTGAAGTTCAGGGGTACGTGCACGCGGCCTACACCTGGATGGCTGACGTGGCGGCTTCGCGCGGGGACAAGATCTGGGCGGCCGAGTTGCGCGGCAAGGCGGAGCGGATTCGAGCGGCGGTCGAGGACCGATTTTGGCTAGACGATGAAGGGATCTATGCCCAGGCGGTCGACGGCCAAAAGCGTCCGGTAGACGCAGTCAGCTCAAATCCCGGGCATCTCCTGTTTTGCGGGTTGCCATCGCGCGAACGGGCGACGCGTGTGACCGATCGCCTCCTGCGGGACGATATGCTCACGCGCTGGGGCATCCGAACCTTGAGCAGCAAGATGAACACCTACAACCCGATGAGCTACCACAACGGCAGCATCTGGCCGCACGACAACAGCCTCGCGATGTGGGGAATGAAATCGTACGGCCTCAATGAGGCGGCATCGACCGTGGCCGAAGCGCTCGTGCGGTTGAGCGCCCACGATCCCGAGCGCCGGCTGAGCGAGCTCTATTGCGGATTCGACACGGATGACGACCGGATCGGACCGGTCAGCTATCCGGTGAGTTGCCGCCCCCAGGCGTGGGCGGCAGGCTGCGGACCGGTCCTGATTCGCACGATCTTCGGACTGGACCGCACCGACGAAACCTACGGCGTGGGCACGGACTCAATCGGGACGGACTTCGTCTCCAACCTTTCCGTCGAAGGCATCCGGGCGTACGGCAAGGAGTGGGCGCTGCGGATGACCGACCGGCACGGAACCGCAATGCGCCTCACCCCCGACGACGCCATCGACGGCGACGCGGTTTCGTAGGGGCGGCGGTGATCCAGGGCGGCCACCCCTGCAACGCGGTTGTCAATGTGTCCTTTTGCCGGGGGTGCCGCCCCTACGACGGCCGTAATTCGGCGGCGCGGCTATCCCGCCACTGGAGCAATTCCTTGAGCGGTCCGAAGTCGTAATCGGGACCGGAACGGCCCATCGTGAAATGGGTCACGCCGTTCTTGACGTGCTCTTCGGCGAGATGCAAGGTTTCGGGATTGAGCCCGGTTGAGCGTTCGATCTCGGCCGGATTTCGGTCGACCTTGGCGCACCATTCGTCGAGAATTGCGGACTTTCGGGCCATCGTTTCGACATCGCCATGGGAGTGCCAGGTATCGGCGTGCTGGGCGACGATCCGCAACGTGACCTTTTCGCCGCCGCCGCCGATCAGGATCGGGATCTTGCCATTGACCGGACCGGGATTCAGCTTGTCGAGCCGTTCTCGGATAATCGGCATGTCGCGGTCGAGATCCTTGAGACGGCTGGCGGCGGTTCCGAACTCGTACCCGTAGTTGAAGTAGTCGCGCTCGGCCCATCCGGAGCCGATGCCCAGAATCAGGCGCCCGCCGGAAATGTGATCGACGGTTCGCGCCATATCCGCCAGCAGGTTGGGGTTGCGATAGGAGTTGCAGGTCACCAGGGCGCCAATCTGGGCGCGTTCGGTGACCTCGCCCATCGCCGCCAGGAGCGACCAGCACTCGAAGTGCAGTCCTTCGGGGTCGCCGCTCAGGGGATAGAAGTGATCCCAGTTGAAGATGACATCGACGCCGAGTTGGTCGGCGTCGAACCATGCCTGACGCATTTGTTGGTACGTCGCGTGCTGGCACGTAATCTGTACGCTTACCTTGACTTTTCGGTTGTTGGCGTTGCTCACGAGTGTCCCTTCCGCAAATGAAGAAGAATAGTCGGCACATTGTCGCATGGCGTAGCGCACCCCACCTGCCCAATCGCATGGGCGGGCGCGTGAATTTTGGGTTTGGGGATCAGGTTCGGGAGGCTGGATCCTCCGAGGACTTCTGCCGCGGGCGTTCCGCGGTGTCGGTTTCACTGTACGGAGTCCAACCGGTCTTCCGGGCGACACCCGCGGGGTCGAGATTCGTCGAAGGCGGTCGCAACACCACGTCGGCCGACACCGTTTGGGCGGAATCGCGGCTTTCCTGGCTGGTGTCCGATGGTCCGCGCGGGGACCGCGTGGGTTCCTCGTCCTCACGGCCCGACCCACGGCTCAGCATCCATCGCCATCCCAACTGCGCCTGCGAATCCCGCTTGCCTTGACGTCCCGTGAAATAGTCGGTCAGGATCACCTGGATCGCCGCCGCAATCGGAATCGCGAGGATCGCCCCGGTAATTCCCATTAACTGCGTGCCTGCCAGGATCGCCACGAACACCGTTAGCGGCGAAAGACCAACGGCTCCCTTCATCACACGCGGCACCAGCACCCAGTTTTCCACCATCTGGATGCCGACAATCACGAGCGTGACGAAGAGAGCCTTTTCCCAGCCCTGGGTGAGCGCCACGATCACGGCCGGAATGCCGCCAAGCCAGGGACCGACGAGCGGGATGATTTCGGTGATTCCCGCCCAGAGCCCAAGCAACGGCCAAAACCGGATATCGAGGATGTAGTAGGCAACCGTGGCGATTGTGCCGACGATGAGGACAAGCACGAGTTGGCCGCGCATCCAGCCGCCGACCTTGCCCTCGACATCCTGCCAGATCTTGTCGATGCGTGGTTGTCGTCTTGGATCGAGCTGACCGATCACGAGTTTGCGGATGAAGGCTTTCTCCATCATGTAGTAGAAGGTGATGACGAGGATCGTGACGATGCCGATGATCGCGGTGGTCACTCCCGAAATCACGGGAATCACGTTTTGGACCGCATCGGTCGAGACATCGCCTTCGCCGGCCGGATTGTCGAGAAAGTCACCGGCGCGGCCGATCAGCGCCGCTCCGGTGCCACTTAGGAGCGGATTCGAGCTTTCCCGCCACTCCTGTTCGAGGTTGGCGAGCTGG
>JACCUV010000109.1 GCA_013698495.1 Chloroflexia bacterium | reverse complement strand
TTACGGCACGCAAGGCGGCCCAGAAAATACGGATTCGCCTCAAGGCCTACGATCACAAGATTCTCGACCAGTCGGCTGGCCGGATTGTTGAAACGGCCGAAGCGACTGGCGCCAAGGTGGCGGGTCCCGTGCCCCTCCCGACGCGAATCGAGAAGTTTTGCGTGATTCGGTCACCGTTCATCGACAAGGATTCGCAGGAGCAGTTCGAGATTCGGACGCACAAGCGATTGATCGATGTATTGGAACCGAGTGGCAATACGATTCGAGCGCTGATGCGCCTGAATCTTCCGGCCGGTGTGGATATCGAAATCAAGCTGTAGCGGATGAGCGCGTTTCGACGCGCTCCGCGTTCGCGCGGATGTCGAAACACGGCACAACACGCTCTGTGAGCGGATGCGGCGCACGACGCTGACACCGTTTCCTGACGAAGAGCAGGGGAGAGCCAATGGTTCATGGATTGATCGGGCGAAAGCTCGGGATGACGCAAATATTCGACGAGCAGGGTTTGGCGCGACCGGTGACGGTGATCGAAGCCGGGCCGTGCGTGGTCACGCAGGTGCGAAACCATGCGAAGGACGGCTATGACGCCGTTCAACTCGGGTTCGGCATTGCGAAGAGGCTGAACAAGCCGCAATCGGGGCACGTCCGCGCCAGTGGCCATCAGGTCAAGACGCTGCGAGAGTTCAAGACAGACGATTACAGCGGTGTTGAGGTGGGTCAGGTTTTCAAGGCCGATACCTTCTCTGTCGGCGAAGTAATCGATGTCACGGGAACCTCCAAGGGCCGCGGATTCCAGGGCGTGATGAAGCGCCACGGGTTTCACGGTGGTCCCAAGACACATGGTCAGTCGGACCGCGCGCGCGCGCCGGGCTCGATTGGCGCCAGCGCCACTCCCGGCCGCGTCTTCAAGGGAATGAAGATGGCCGGGCGGATGGGCAACGACAGGGTGACGGTGCAGAACCTTACAGTTCTTCGGGTGGATGCGGAACGCAACCTGCTACTCGTCGAAGGATCGGTTCCGGGCCCGAACAATGGCACGCTCCTGATCAAGCGTGCGATGAAGGGTCAAAAGTAGTCGCCGGGCGCAAGCTCGCGATCACTCATGGGAGCAACAACGACGATGCAAGTAGATGTTCACAACACTCAGGGCGAGGTGGTCGATACCGCCGAACTCGACGAAACCGTTTGGGGAATCGAACCGAATATCCCCGTCATGCACCAGGCGTTGGTGCGACAGTTGGCGAACGCCCGCCTCGGCACGGCCGACACCAAGACTCGCGGCGAGGTTCGCGGTGGCGGTCGCAAGCCGTGGCGCCAGAAGGGGACGGGCCGCGCCCGTCAGGGTACGATCCGCGCTCCGCAATGGAAGGGCGGCGGGGTGGTCTTCGGGCCGCACCCGCGCAAGTACACGCAGGCAATGCCGCGTCAGATGCGACGGCTGGCGATTCGATCTGCCCTCTCCGCCAAGCTTGCCGATGAGCGCCTGACCGTGATCAAGGGGTTGAGCGAAATCGAGCCACGGACGAAAGCATTCAAGACGCTTCTTCAGAACCTTCCAGAGTCCCGTTCGGTGCTGGTCGTGCTGGCCGAGAAGAACGACGCGATCGAGCGATCGGCCGCCAACCTGGAGAATACGAAGACGATCATCGCGCCGGTGCTTTCGATCCGCGACGTGCTCAAGTACGAACGGCTCCTGGTTACCGAAGAGGCGTTGGCCGTGATTGAAACATTGTGGGCGCTGCCGGAGGCGAAGCGATCTCCGAGTCAGTGGCAACTGAAACGGCAAGCGGCCAAAAGCGCTGCCGCTGAGGAGGTTGCATAAATGGCTGAACTTCGACTTGAGGACGTTATTCGACGCCCATTGATTACCGAAAAGAACACCTGGCTGATGGATCAGGGGCAATACACGTTTGAAGTGCATCCTGATTCCAACAAGATCATGATCAAGGCTGCGGTTCAGGCCACATTCTCGGTCAAGGTCAAGGCGGTCAATGTCCTGAACGTCAAACCGAAGCCGAAATCGCGGATGATCCGGCGCGGCGGTGGCCGCATTACCGGCAGCACCGTCGGCTGGAAAAAAGCGATCGTCACGCTGGCC
>JACCUV010000085.1 GCA_013698495.1 Chloroflexia bacterium | reverse complement strand
CTGGCGATGCAGGTCTTTGATGAGTTTCACGCCGACACATTCGGAGGTTCGGAGGCCGATGCCCATGCCCTCATCGTTGGCTCTTTGTCGGAAAGCATCAAAGCCGCGATTGGCCTCTCGGACCTCGCCGCGGCGGCCAATGACCTGGGACTGGCCGATGACTTTGAAGTGACTTCGACTGACGCTTTGATTGCGGCGCTGGAAACAAGCGAAAACGGACGGACATTCCTTGGAAAACTGCGGGATTTCCTGGATGTTTACGGATTGCGGCAGGATCTCTTCGAGTTCGCGACGCCGACCTGGCTGGAAGATCCTTCCTTCGCATTGTCCAACGTGCGCAGCTATATGCGGACCGGATACGACGCACGGAAAGCCCACGAAGCGATGTCACGTTCGGCGGACATGGCGCTGACCGAGGCGCGTGAACGGCTCAGTTCCTATCCGGAGGCCGTCCGTAGTCAGTTCGAGGCGTTGGTGCAGTTCGGCCGGCAGGCCAACTTTCTGCAGGAGGAGCACAACTTCTATATCGACCAACGGGGGTTGGCGCGGCTGCGATTATTCTATCTGGCAGTGGGACAGCGACTTGCGGACGCAGGATTGCTTGCCGCCGCGGAGGATGTCTTTATGCTTGACATCGTCGAACTTCGCCAGGCGGTACGCGAACTCGATGGCTTGAACCCGTCCGCTCGCTTCCGGTCGATTGTGGAAGAGCGAGAGAGTGAAATGGATATCGCCCGCTCGCTGACACCGCCGCCTTTCATTGGCGATCCGCCTGTCGGCCCGCCACCGGCGGACAACCCGATGCAGCGGGGAATGCTCAGGTTTTTCGGAGGGCCGCCCCAGCAAGCGGACGAGCCCAATCAGCTCAAAGGCAATGGCGGCTCTCGAGGCATCGCCTCCGGGATCGCGCGCGTCGCCCGGACCCTGGATGAGGCGACTCACGTCCTCCCCGGTGAAATCCTGATCGCGATCACCACGATGCCGGCGTGGACGCCGCTCTTCGGCGTCGCCGCCGCGGTCGTGACCGAAACCGGAGGCCCCTTGAGCCACTGCGCAATTGTGGCTCGCGAGTACGGCATACCCGCTGTCGTTGGCGCCCATGGCGCAACCAACAGGATTGCAACCGGGCAGCGCGTGACCGTCGATGGTGGCGCCGGAATTGTCACGCTGGACTCGTGACGGATGGAGCCGGATGTCCTTTGATCGATCGCCGTCCGGGAGCGGGGTCACCGTCAACCAATCCGATAGCATTCGCGGCGGTGTGAACAGGGAGCGATCGCCGATCGCCCCTGGTCGATGGCTGCTGCCCGCGGTTGCCATCGGCATCATGCTGGCCCCGCTCAACTCGACGATGATCGCGGTTGCGTTGCCAGACATCCAGGCTGCGTTTGGCGTCTCCATCACGGCTACAACCTGGCTGGTCTCGATCTACCTGGTGGCGATGGCGTCGGGCCAACCGGTGGGCGGTCGGCTAGGGGATCTCTACGGGCGGCGCCGGGTGTACCTCTTCGGTCTGGCCTGGTTCGCGGCTGCGTCGGTGGGATGCGCATTCGCGCCGAACCTGGTGACTCTTATTGTCTTTCGCGCGATGCAGGCGCTGGCGGGCGCCATGAGCTTCCCGAACGGCGCGGCCATGGTGCGAGAAGGAGTGCCCGAGGCGCGGCGCGGCGCGGCATTCGGCATGATTGGGCTGGCGACCGGGATTGCAGCGGCATCCGGGCCGCCGATTGGGGGTATTCTCATATCCCTCTTCGGGTGGTCGTCGATCTTCTGGGCCAACGTCCCAGTGGTGGGGATGGCGGTCGTGCTTGGCTGGATCGGTCTGCCTCGAACAACGGCAACGCGACCTCCTCGCGCCCGATTCGACGTGCTGGGCACGATTCTTTTCACGGTGGCGTTGGGGATGGCGATCCTGATTCCACCATTCCTCAAGGTCGACAAACCAGGGCTGGCCGTCCTCGCCGGAGTGTTGGGCGCCGCGGTTGCATGTGCGTTCGTCCGGTGGGAGCGGCGAACGGCATCCCCGGTCGTCGATGTCCGGCTCTTCGCACGACCACAATTCGCGGCCGCATGCGCCTCGGTCGGGCTCGGCAATCTTGTGATGTACACGACACTCCTCGCTCTGCCTCTGTATCTGCAGGGAGTACGCGGTCATGGCGTCCAGGCAACCGGATTCATTTTGGTCGCGTTGTCTGTGTTCTCGGCCTTTTCGGGTCCGCTTGGGGGAAGATGGGCGGATCGGTCCGGACGTTGGTTGCCGGCCGTGAGCGGAAGCACCGCCATGTTCGCCGGCGCGCTGCTCCTGACAATCGGTGTTGTGGGCGCCAGTCTTGCTGTGATTGTGATCGCCCTCGCGATAATGGGGATTGGTGTCGGTGTGGCTGGCGCGCCAGTCCAGACCGTGGCGGTCGAGTCTGTCCCGCTTGAACGCGCCGGATCGGCCGCGGGAATCTTCTCGACCTCCAGATACATTGGCAGCGTCGTGGGCTCAGGCGTGTTGGCGGCCGCATTCGCCCAAGGATCGGGAGCCGAGCTGGGGGCCCGGTATGTGCTTCTTTTCGCTGGTCTGGCGGTCGCCGCTCTCGCCGGAATCGCCGCCAGCACCCGCATTGCCAATCGGACGCCGGCCGCGGCCTTTCATGCCGCACTCGCCAAGGGGAACAAGACATAGCGGCGTTCTCAGAATAGTTGGCAATTCGTACAGGGATTGACGTAACACCCTGCCGGTGTCACCATGGCGTCATGGGTCCAATTGAACGACGAGTACGGATTGGACGCAACGCATGTCGAACGTCATCCCGATTTCCACATCGCCGGCAACGGCCCCGTTGACGCTCGTGGCGCGCCCACGCGCCGCCGCGATTCCCGCATCCCTGACCCCGATTCTGGGTCGAGAGAGTGAGATCGGGCAGGTTCTGGCGCTGCTGGACCGCGACGATCTCCGGGTCGTCACGCTGCTCGGCCCCGGCGGGGTCGGCAAGACGCGCTTGGCCCAGGAAGTGGCCAGGACCGTCGAGCATGACTTCGCCCACGGCGCCTGCTTTGTCTCGATGGCGGCGATTCGCGATCCCGAGCTGGTCCCCAAGGCGGTGGCCCAGGCGCTTGGCCTGCAGGAAAGCGCCAATGTCCCGGCGGAGAATTTGCTGATCGACATCCTCTCATCGCAACATCTGCTACTCGTGCTCGACAACATGGAACAGGTGATCGCGGCCTCGCCCTGGCTAACCGACCTTATCGCCAAATGCCCCCGGCTCAAGGTTCTGGTCACAAGCAGGATCGTCCTGAACGTCACAACCGAGCAGCGGTTCGTTGTGCCGCCCCTGCCTGTTCCCGATCAGGAAAACCCGGATGCCCGGGAATTGGCCGCGATCGAGTTGTTTGGACAGCGTGCCCGCGCGATTGACGCAAGCTTCGCGATCGACGAACGGAACCAGTCGACAGTCTCCGAAATCTGTCGCCGCCTCGATGGCCTGCCGCTGGCGATCGAACTCGCCGCCGCTCGCGTCAACGTCCTCTCCCCGGAAGGCATCCTTGCCCGCTTGAGCAACCGCCTCAACCTCCTCAGCGGCGGTAGGCGCGACCTCGACGCGCGGATGCGCTCAATGCGGGCGGCGATTGCCTGGAGCTGCGACCTCTTGTCTGAGGAGGAGCAAATCTTCTTCGGCCGACTCGCCGTGTTTGTCGGTGATTTCAGTCTGGAAGCCGCCGCGTTTGTCGCCAGTTATCCCGGACCGCCGGTGGATGAGTCTGAGATTCTTAACGCGATCGAATCGCTGGTCAACCAGAGTCTCGTCGTCATGGTCGAAAGTGCATCCGGACCCCGGTTTGGGATGCTTGAGACGATCCGGGAGTACGGACTCGTCGAACTTGAGCGCAATGGACGCGAGGACCCGGCGTCTCACGCACACGCTGAATACTTCCTCACCCTGGGTTCAATGGCGGAAGACGATCAAAGGGGGGCGAGACAGGCGCAGTGGCTCGACTCTATGGAGTTGGAGCATCACAATCTTCGAAACGCTTCAGCCTGGCTGACCGATCACGGTCGGATTGCGGATGCGATTGAACTCAATGCGCAGATCATCTACTACCCACATGCTCGCGGGCACGCCAGGGAGGCTCGCGCCCAGTTCGTCGACTGGCTCGGTCACCCCTCGCTGGTCCAACGGAGTCGAGCCCATGCCGTGGCGCTGGTGATGTCGGCTGGCTACGGTATCACGGCGGGCGATTACGCCACGTCGCACACCATGATCGACGAAGCGATCGAGATCTTCCGCGAACTCGATGACCAGTCGGGATTGATCCTGGCGATGACGACCGTGTCGCTTGCGCCGCCCACGGAGACGCCAGAGGCTCGCGATTCGGCTATTGACCGCATTGAGGAAGGCATTGAACTTGCCCGGCGGCACGGCCACGGACGATTTCATGGCCTTATGCTCGGCAATCTGGCGTTAGTGTACGAGATGCAAGGAGACATCGAGCGCGCCCATCGCCTGGTCGGAGAAGTTGAGCAGGTTGGCCGCGCAACCGGTGACCGCTGGCTCATCGCGTTGCATCGGGGAAGTCGCTGCGGCGAAGCCCTGAACACCGGTGATCTGGAACTCGCAAGACGCATGGCCGAGGAGGCTCTGCAGATCTACATCGAAATTGAAGACCGGAGACACACGCCACTCGCGGAGCTTTACCTCGGAACCTGCGCGCGCGCCGCGACAGACTTCGCCGGCGCCTCGTCGTACCTGATTCCGGCGCTCCAGGCCGTGCGCGGGATTGGAGACAAGGGACTTGAGATTGTCGGTCTTGTCGAACTCGCTAATCTCGCAACTGACCAAGGTGACGTTGGGACAGCCTGGCAATGGCTGAATCAGGTGTTCGAGGCGATATCCATTTCCGATTCTCCGGAGATGGTTCCCGCTTGTTTGGACGTCCTGGCCAGGATCGGGCAGGTCACTGGGCAATGTGACCAAGCAGCACGATTCCTCGGCGCGGCGGATGGCCTCCTGGAACTCTTCGCTACAAATCGGGTTTGGAAACATGAGGTGGACGCCTACCGCAGGACTGTAGAAGCGTTGGAGAGCGCGCTGGGTGCTGTCGAGTTCGAACGCCTGAGTGGAGCTGGTCGGTCGCTGTCGGTTGAGGAGGCGTTTGTGGAGCTGTTGGCGTTCGCCCCGATCGTCGCTCTGGCCGCCCCCGATCCTGTTGGTCATGAGCCGAAGCCAGGGCATCCCTTGTCGACACGCGAGGTCGAGGTCCTGACACTCATGGCCGATGGACTCAGCAATGCCGAGATCGCCGACAAACTGTTTCTCAGCCTCCGCACGGTGACGAGTCACATCACCCACGTCCTGGGCAAGCTGAACCTGAACTCGCGCACCGCCGCCGTGGCCTTCGCGATCCGGAAGGGAATCGTCTAGGTCGAATCGAGAGCGACGGGGATACCGCTACCGACGTTCACGCCGGGATCGCATGCCGGTCTGACTCCGGCGCTCACACCGATCCTTGGCCGCGAGGACGAGACAAGTCAGGTCCTGAGCCTCCTCGATCGGGACACGGTTCGCGTGGTGACCCTTCTCGGCCCCGGAGGCGTCGGCAAGATTCACCTCGCCCAGGAAATCGCCGGCACAATCGGACCTCAATTCGCGCATGGTGTCCGCTTCGTGCCGTTGGCGTCGATTCGCGATCCCGACCTCGTTCCCAGGGCCACAAGCCCAAAGCCTCGGTCTTCAGGAGAGTGGTGACCACACCGCCGCCGTCTCATGCGCGAACCGGAACGGCATCTCCTGACCGTATCTTCGCCTTCAATCCGCGCCACTCCGTAATTCTTGCATTTCCCCCAACGGACGCCAAGCAGTAGTTCTT
>JACCUV010000082.1 GCA_013698495.1 Chloroflexia bacterium | reverse complement strand
GTCATCGTCTCGTTCACGGCCGCGGCTCGACCCATCGCCCGCACCGCGACCGCGACTTCGCCCGCTCGCTTGAACGCAACGCACGACTGGATCGCGCTGTCAGCGGCGATCACGCCAAGAGCAGCGTTCGTTGCTGTCCCGACATCCGGAAACGTGGCGATGACTGTGCCTTCAGTCCGTGGCCGAGGCGTTACCTTGAGATTCACCGATGTCAGCACCGCCAGCGCGCCCCACGAACCGTGCAGGAATCGAGGAATCTCGAATCCGCTCACGTTTTTCACGACCATGCCGCCGGCCTTGGCCGCCAAACCATCGCCACGCACGTACGCGCAGCCAATCAACAAGTCGCGCAAGGAGCCCGACCGCAGGCGACGGGGACCGGCGAATCCGGTGGCGACGAGACCCCCGATCGTCGTCAAGTCAGGAAGAGGGGCGTCGATCGGGATTTCCTGCCCGTGCTCTCCCAGCACAGCTTGAAGCTCCGCCAGGGGCGTGCCGGCCCACACCGAGATCGTCAAATCGGCAGGCTCATAGGCGATTACACCTCGCAAACCGGCTAAATCGAGTCCATAGTGCGCCGCCTCAATCCGGTTGCCGGTGGCGATGCTGCGCTTGCCTCCGAACGGAATGACACTCGACTGCGACGATGCGGCGTGTGCGAGCAACTCTGACACACGCCCAGGCTTCGAAGCGGTAACGATCTCGTGCACACGTATATCCGGCGCCAGCTCGTGCAATGGAACGTTGGTTGCGTCCAGGCTGGTCATCGTCAAACCGGCACGATTCCATGCTGCTGCTGCATTGCCTGGATATGCAATTGTTTGACTTCGCCGCACATGTACCCGGTCGGGATCACCTTGTTCGGATTGAACCGCTGCTCGGGATCGAACGCCTGCTTGAGTCCGGCCATCGCGCGCAGGTCGTCTTCGGAAAAGATCAGGGTCATGTAATCGCGTTTCTCGGTCCCGATTCCGTGCTCGCCGCTCAATGTGCCCCCGAATTCGACGCAGGCATGAATCAGATCGTGACTTGCTTCCAGCACGCGCTCGACGTCGCCGGGAGTGCGTCGGTCGAAGAGCATCAGCGGATGAAGGTTGCCGTCGCCCGCGTGGAAAACATTGGCGATCTTGAGCTTGTGATGGCGAGCAATCGTTTCCACGGTGTCCAGGGTTTCCGGGAGGCGGGATCTGGGAACAACCGTGTCATGCAGATAGTAGTTCGGCGCCAGACGCCCCATCGCCGCGAGCGCCATCTTGCGCCCCTTCCACAACAAGTCGCGTTCTCTAGCCGTGTCCGCTCGGCGCATCGAGGTGGCGCCAGCCGTCCTGCACAGCGCGTCGATCTCCTCCACAGACTCCGCCACTTCGGTGGGATGGCCGTCGGTCTCGATCAGCAGCACCGCCGCCGCGTCGAGCGGATACCCGGCGTGGTAGGCGGGCTCCACTGCCTGGATCGTCAGGTTGTCCATCATCTCGAGCGAGGCAGGCAGGTTGCCGGCGGCAATGATGCTCGTCACGGCGTGCGATGCACTCTCCAGGGAACCGAATGCCGCCAGCATCACGGTGGTCGCGGCCGGAATCGGCGTGAGCCTGACGAGCGCCTTGGTCACGATCCCGAACATCCCCTCCGAACCGACAACCGCCGCCGTCAGGTCGAGACCACCGTAGCCGTCTCTTGCGACCTGCGTCCAGATCACCCCGCCGTCGGGCAGCACCAGCTCCAGCGCCAGGATGTGGTTCGTGGTCACGCCATATTTGAGGCAGTGCGGTCCACCGGAATTTTCGGCGACGTTGCCGCCGATCGTGCAGGCCTTCTGACTCGACGGATCGGGCGCGAAGAACAGTCCCTGGCCCTTGACCCCATCGGAGAGTTCGAGGTTTATCACCCCCGGCTCAACGAGCGCCGTGCGGTCCAACGTGTTGACCTCCAGCACGCGATCCATCCGCGTCAGCGACACGATGATCCCGCCGTTTTGGGCGACGGCGCCGCCAGAGAGACCGGTTCCGGCGCCGCGGGCAACGACGGGCAACCCGGCGCGCTTGGCGAGCCGGACGATTGCGGCCACCTGATCGGTCGATCGCGGCAGCACAACTGCTGTCGGCGCAGCAGTATCGACCGCGCCATCGACCGATCCGTCGTACTCATAGACCATCAGGTCGACGGGCCGGTGGCGCACGCCATCGATGCCAACGATGCGCTCAAGTTCTTCCAGGAGGTATTGTCGATCCATAAGCGGCGCCAATCACGGTCGAAATCGAGAATGGGATGCTGGTTGGAGTTTGCCACGATTCCACGGTGCGGTACAGGCCGCCTGCCCTTGGCGGAGCCGTTGCTGACCCCTCACAGTGGCGCCCGATCACGATGTCATGGGGCCTGCAAACGTCGCTTGCGTCACAATAGGGTGAACACGTCGATCTCGAATGCTGGAGTCATAATGTCGACATCCCCGCCAACCGCACCGCTACACAGTCGCAGCCTTGGTATTCGGGAAGTCAGCCTCCTGCTGATTGCGGCGGGGTTTGCCGCCCTCATGCTCGATCTCGGACAACTCGCGATCGTCACCGGGTGGGTCGTCGCCGCCTTGTGGATATACAGAACCCTCGTCGGCCCTCGACCCACGGCGGGCATGACGTTTGTCTACGGCGCCGGTTTGTTTGTGACCACGTTCTGGTGGCCCAGGGAAGGTTGGTGGTTGGCGGCGATCTCGCTGATGTGGGTGGGGATCGGTTTGATGTCGATCGCCTTCCTGAGCATGGCGTGGAACCGATGGCGATCGGGTTCCGGCAACCAGGCCTACAATCCGTAGGCCTCGAGCAGCCGCAACCAGACCTCACTCATCGTCGGATAGGCCGGAACCGCATGCCAGAGCCGGTCGAGCGGGACCTCGCCGACAATCGCGATCGTCGCGGCGTGCAGCATCTCGGAGACATCCTGACCGGCGAACGTGACGCCGACGATCACACCCCCGTCCTCATCGACCACGATCTGGGCCCAGCCTTCGTAACCATCGGCCAGCAGCGAGGCGCCCGCGACATCGATCGCGACCTCCACGGTTCGCACGCGTAAACCCGCCTCTGTGGCCTGTGCCTCAGTGCGACCGACGGCGACAATCTCCGGATCGGTAAACACCACTTGCGGAACAGCGACTGCGTTGGCGGTGGCGGCGTACTTCGACCATGGCTCAACTTCGGCTCCGAGCTTGCCGCTTGCTCTGGCCGCGATCGCGTCGCCGGTCATGCGCGCCTCGTACTTGCCCTGGTGCGTCAGCAACACTTTTCCGGCGGCATCGCCGACCGCGTACAGCCAGCCGCCATCGACATTGGCTACCCGGCCGTCTTCGGCAATGTCGAGTTTGAGGTCGGTGACGCCCAACCGTTCCAGCCCGAGGTTTTCGAGGGCGGGACGGCGACCAGTCGACACGAGCAGCCGATCGCACTCGACCTCATCGCCACCCTCGACAAACACCGAAATCGTGCTGTTTCCGGTTTGCGCAATCCGGCTCGGCGACGTGTTGGCGCGAATGTCGATGCCTTCCTCGCCAAGGGCCTTCACCACCAGGTCGGTCGCGGGCTTGGGGTACATGTCAAGCACTTCGCCGCGGGCCATGACCGTGACGTGAGCGCCGAGCCGCGAGAATGCCTGCGCCAGCTCGATCCCGGCCACGCCACCACCGATCACGACCAGTCGCGCGGGTATCTCCGTCGCCGATGTCGCCTCGCGCGTGCCCCAATACGCGACATCGGCCAGTCCATCGATCTCGGGGATGAGCGGTGTCGAACCGGTCGCGAGGACCACCGCGTGTTCCGCGTGCCAGGTCTCGACGCCGGCATCGGGCAGGGTGACCTCAACCGTGCGCTCACCGGAAACGACGCCTCGACCACGGACGAGATCGATGCCGGCGCCCTTGAGCCATTCAACCTGGCTTTCGTCGTTCCAGTTGGAGGTGAACGAGTTGCGCCGCTCCAGCACGGCCTCCACGTCGAGGTCGCCGGTGGCAGCCGCACTGGCGCCCGCCACGCGGCGGGCTGCTTCAAGCGCGGCGGGCGGGCGGAGCAGGGCCTTCGATGGCATGCAAGCCCAATACGAACACTCGCCGCCAATGAGCGCATGTTCGATCAGGACGGCGCGCAACCCGCCCTTGACGACGCGCTCGGCGACATTTTCGCCGACGGCGCCGCCGCCGATCACGATCACGTCGGTTTCGTTCGAGGCCTGACTGGACATGCGTGAATCCTTCGCGAGTTTCCGGGACTGGACCTGGCGGATTGCCCGGTATCGTCGTTGATCGCCAGTGTACCCGGCGGCGGCCAAACGGCATCGCGCTCGCTCACATTGCGTTGCGTGGCGACGCTCACGCCACGAACCCTGGTGTTTTTCACCGGGCAATTGCCGAGCGGAGGTCATCGACGAGCCTGGCCCATCCGTGAGTGGTTCGAGCGGCGAGCAGGGCGGCCTTCGAATACGCCTCATACTGGACGGGGTTGGCAAGCAGGCACTCGATTGCATCGGCCAGCGAAGAGGCGGTAGGGTGGCTTGCGACGATCCCGGCGCCGGTTTCCTCGATTTGCTCGATCAATCCGCCGACGGCGGCCACAATCGACCGCGTTAGCCAAAGGGAGAGGTTGGGACAAGAATGCGAGTGTGGAATGCGTTGCTCACGGTCAATGGCGGATCCGACGTGCGACAGACTTGCCCAAAATTCCCATGAGTCGGAACGATAGAAGAGGCGATCTCTTCCTGCAC
>JACCUV010000064.1 GCA_013698495.1 Chloroflexia bacterium | reverse complement strand
GTTCACACGTCGCAAGGTCGTCATCGGCTCAGCGGCTATTTTTGCCGCGGCTCCGCTCGCTCAATTTGGCATCGTTGCCGCCCAAACCGAGTACGTCGCTCCAGACGATATCGGGGACCTCGAAGGTTCGTTTGAGGCCGATGGATCGTCGACGGTGGCGCCGTTCACCGAAGCAGTTATCGAAGAATTCGCCGCGGTCGCCCCTGGCGTTTCGATCACGAACGGAATCTCCGGTACTGGCGGTGGTTTCGTCCGGTTTGTTGAGGGCCAGACAGCGCTCTCGAATGCTTCCCGGCCGATCGAGGACGACGAGGCAGCGCTTGCCGAGGAAAACGGTATCGAGTACTACTCGTTCAGGGTTTGCTTCGATGGCCTCAGTGTACTGGTCAACACTGAGAACGACTGGGTCGACTCCCTCACCGTCGCGCAATTGAACGAACTGTGGAAGTCTGACAGCACGATTTTCAATTGGTCGGATCTCAACCCGGATTGGCCGGAAGAACTGATCGAACTCTACGGTCCGGGCGCCGATTCTGGCACCTTTGATTACTTCAATGAAGTCATCCTCGGCGACGACGTGAGCCCGCGGACCGATTACATCCCGAGCGAGGACGACAATGTGCTTGTGCAGGGCGTCTCCGGAAGTGTGAACGCACTTGGCTACTTCGGGTACGCCTACTACGTCGAGAATCAGGACATCTTGCGAGTTGTCCCGATTGATGGCGGCAATGGCCCCGTGGAGCCGACGATCGAAACCATTGGCGACAACTCCTACACCCCACTCTCACGACCGCTCTTCGAGTACGTGAATGCCGAGATGCTGCAGAGCGATCCGGCCCTGCAGGAGTTCATGCGTTTCCTGCTCGCAAACTCCGGGACACTTTCGGCGGACGTTGGCTACGTTGCCATCCCAGACGAACTGATTCAGGATGAGCAAGACAAGCTCGAAGGCGCGATCTCGGGCGAGATTGCTCCGGACAGCGAGGGTGGTGAAGCCACTCCCGCAGCGTAATGCTCTCTTCATGCATGGGCCCAACCGCGCTCCGAGCGAGGTTGGGCCTATGCGTCACTACCACTGTTAGACCGCTGGGGTGTTTACTCGAATCAGCGGCGCCCGCAAACAAGCGTCATTCGTGAGAGGAAAGGCCGTGGCTGACGCCGCACTTGGAGGAACAGTAGGTTCAGGGAGTTCCAGACCACAGTTTGACCTCACCGCCAAACGCAAGCGGAACCTTTCCGAACGATTGATCAGGTGGTTTCTGACGGCTTGCGCCACGTTTACATTGCTCACAACGCTAGGGATCGTGGTGATCCTGGCCTACGAGTCGTTCAACTTCTTTCGGGATATTCCCGTTTGGGATTTCCTCCTGGGGAATGAGTGGACAGCGTTATTCCCCGCCGATGCCAAGTTCGGTGTACTGCCCCTCGTTCGAGGGACGTTGGTGATTGCGGCGATTTCGGCCTGTGTGTCGATCCCGCTCGGGATAATGGCCGCAATCTACATGAGTGAATACGCAGGGGATCGGACGAGATCAATTGTCAAGCCTATTCTCGAAGTCCTGGCCGGAGTTCCGACGATCGTGTACGGGTTTTTTGCCCTCAAATTCTTGACGCCGAATTTGTTGCAATCGATCATGGACGTCGGCGTGTTCAACGGTCTTTCCGCGGGAATTGCCGTGGGCATCCTGACTTTGCCGCTTGTTGCCTCGTTGTCTGAAGATGCGATGAGGGCAGTTCCGAGGTCGCTGCGAGAAGCCGCTTTCGGTCTGGGAGCGACCAGATTCGAAGCCTCGGTGCGAGTCATCCTTCCGGCGGCGATATCGGGCGTGATGGCGTCTTTCATCCTCGCAGTCTCGCGTGCGATCGGCGAAACGATGGCGGTCACCCTGGCCGCGGGAAGCCGACCGGCTGGTCAAGGTCCCGATGGACCATGGGACCCTACGGGCAGCATGCAAACGATGACCGGGTTCGTCGCCCAAACATTTTCAGGCGATGTCTCGAATGGCAGCGTGCAGTTTCATTCGCTCTTCGCTGTAGGATTCCTGCTTTTCATCATGACTTTCGCATTGAATTTCGCGAGCCAATGGATTTCACGACGTTTCCGTGAGGAGTACCAATGAGCGCCCATCCTGGAACCGACGCGCTGAACGCGAACGCGACGATTGGGCGCTGGAATCCCAGATTACATGCGCGACGATTGGTCGGTCGCGTTTGGCAGGGA
>JACCUV010000025.1 GCA_013698495.1 Chloroflexia bacterium | reverse complement strand
AAGGAGCGGGGAGCGCGAAATGGCGATCAGCGATGGCTACATCGACCTGGTGGAGGGCGACATCACGCGCGAGCGGGTCGACGCGATCGTCAATGCCGCGAATTCGTCGTTGCTCGGTGGTGGCGGAGTCGATGGCGCGATCCACCGCGTCGCTGGTCCTGACCTGCTCGAAGCATGCCGGGCGATTGGCGGTTGTCTGCCCGGCGAGGCCCGCGTCACACCCGGATTCCACTTGCCCGCCAAATTCGTGATCCACACCGTGGGGCCGATCTGGAGCGGCGGCGCCGCCGGCGAAGACACCATCCTCGCGAATTGCTATCGCAGTTGCACTCGGCTGGCGAAGTCGATGGGCCTCGTCAGTCTCGCCTTCCCCTCAATCGGTACCGGCGCCTACGGGTTTCCGGTAGAGCGAGCATCGCGGATTGCCGTCCGCGAACTTCGCGACGCCGTTGACCGCGACCCAAATCTGCTCACGATTCGCGTGATCTGCTTCGGCGACGACACATTTCGCGCCTACGCGCGGGCGATGGAAGACTTGCTGGATTAGTCGTCTTGGGGACGTCACCAAGTTGTCATTCCGACGAAGGAGGAATGTTGAGGCGTCCTTGTTGTCACAGGTGACGCGGAAACCATTCTGAAATTTGCCAGCGGACGCAGCCACTATTCGATCCCCGGGAATTTTCTGAACGAAGCGGGCCGGTCATCTTCCTGACCGACCCGCTTCGTTCAGACTTGAGTGTCTCGGCGCCGTTGGACTATTGCGCGTCTTCGGCAACCGTTTCGAGATAGGCGACACCGGCTAGCGTCAATGCTTCGGCGAAGGGCAGCACATCGTCCGGATCGACTGTGCCCTGATCCGCCACCAGCGCGGTGCCGATTACCAACGTGTGTCCCACCGGAACCGCCACGAGGTGGACGACGGCGCTGATCCCGGCCTCTTCGGTAACGACCGTGATCGCCACCGCTTCGACACCGCCAAGATCGATCCGGCTGACCGAGCCCGCGACGCCGGTTGTATCCTCTTCGAACGAGGAAGCGGCGCCTTCTTCAAAGTCGTCGAGTTCATCGTCCGTGATTTCCTCTTCGGCGACGACAAAGTTGATGTATCCCGCGCTGATCAAACCGGGGACGACATCCGGATCGACATCGAACGCGTGATTGATGCTGGCGACGGCGCCATCGAGCTCACCGACCGGGAGGACCAGCGCCTCGGCGATTTCGGCGTTTTCCGGTGTGCCTGATGGTGGATTGAAAAAGCCCTCGGGCAGGTCGGCGTCGTCCGGCGGAGTTTCAAGACCAGCCGCCACGGCGTCCGGATCGGCCGCCAGCACAACCTCGCTGACCGCCGCAATATCGATGTCAGTTTCCTGCGCCGCAATCATGCCCGAGGTTGAGGGCACCGCCCCGAGCAGAAATGTGAGGACCAGCAACAGTCGTCGTGTCATGAGGATCCCTTCCCTATAGACCTCGAATAATCGAGATCGCGTCGATACAACACGCGTTCGCGTTCCACGGAGCGCATTGCGCCAGCCGTCTTGCCGGAACTCACGTGAATGAGACGTCTGGCCACGGCCGAAGGTTCCGAATCCGCCGGAACCACGAGGCATTATAGACTGGAGTATTCGCGGCGGCGCGCACAGGCTATGATCAGCCAAACAACGGCGCGTCCCACGCGAGCCCGCGAATGACCTCGAGATTATGATGTATTCGAAAACATGGAGGACTCCAGCATGATTTACTGTCCCGACTGCGGTTCCGGCAACGACCCGGACGCCCGCTTTTGCGACAATTGCGGGCGCCGTCTCGACGATGTGCGGGAAGCCGCCGCCGTCGCCACCCCACCCCTTCGCCACGACCAGAAGGACAGCGCGGGTCGGCTCCTGGCCGACGATGGCTTGCCCGTGGGCGAAGACCTCGACGGGGCTCCCGGCGGCGAGCGGATCGTCTGGAAGGGACGACCCAGTAAATTGTGGTCGCCACGGATGGCCCTGACCAGCCGCTACAAGCTCACCAATCAGCGCCTGATCATGGAATTTGGATTCATCGGCCGCCGCACCGAGGAAGTTGACCTGTTCCGGGTCAACGACGTCAGCGTCAAGCAGAATCCGTTTGAGCGGATTGTTGGCATCGGCGACATTTACATCGCCTCGGCCGATACATCCACCCCGCACAAGTACCTGCACAATATCAAGGATTCGATCCGGATCAAGGACTTGCTGCGCGAGGTCGCGCGTCAGGAACGGCATCGCCGCCGCGTGCTCGTCCGCGAGGACGTATAGGGCGGTCCGGGGCAGGAAATCGTAGGGGAGGACCTGCGTGTCCTCCCGTCTTGGCGTGCCATTGCCAAAGGGAACACCTCGCGCTATCCACACACGCTGACGAGCGCCGCATCGAGCGCCTCCAGATCGGCATCGGTCACATATCCCTGGACTGAGAGCCGGACACAGGTTGTCCCGCGATGCCGCATACATGGAATCTCGATGTCGTGTTCATACAACAGCGCTCGCGCCAGCCGAACCGGGTCTGGCGCTGGTGTTTCGATCAGCGCCATCTGGCCGAACCACTCGCTCATGTTTGGATAAAGCGGCTCGATGCCGTAGCGGTCGTGCATCCGTTGGCGAAAGGTCTTCAGGCGTTCGTGACAGCTATTCCGCACCGCGCGCCAGTCGTGCTCGCGTTGGAACTCGATTGCCCTCGGCACGGCCAACGCCGCCGAAATGTCGCGTGTGCCCTGACGCTGGTTACGGCTAAGGAAGGTGTGGCCAGGATGCCAGCCCCAGCCGATCGCGAGCGATTCGACCCAGTGCTGCTGCCTGGGATGGACGTAGAGAAAGGCCGCGCCCTTGGGCGCACACAACCACTTGTGGCAATTGCCCGCATAGATGTCGACATCGAGAGAGGTTAGGTCCAGCGGAATTTGGCCGGGCGCATGGGCGCCATCGACAATCGTCAGGATGCCCGCCCGCCGCGCCCGCGCGCAGATTTCGGCCACGGGCATGATCGCCGCCGTGCTCGACGCGATGTGACTGAGGAAGATCGCCTCCGTCCGTTCGGTCACCCGGTCCCAGATCGCCTCGACGATCGCTTCCGGCGTCGTCAATGGCAGGGTAATTTCAGTTTTTACGTACCGGGCTCTGAACCGCTGGCAGAGGTGTTCCCACGTCAGATCGAGCGCGCCGTACTCGAGGCTGGTGCTGAGAATCTCGTCATCGGGGGCCAACGGCAGCGAACGGGCGACGACATTGATGCCGGCCGTGGCGTTGACCGTGAATGACAAATCGTCGGGCTGAACGTTGAGCATCGCCGCCAGCGAAGTGCGGGCCGAGGCGAGGAGCGATTCGTGCCGCCGGAAAAACTCCACCGGTTGACGCTCGAGCTGACGCTGCCAGGCGGTGCAGGTTTCCCACACCGGTTTCGGGCAGGCGCCATACGATCCGTGGTTGAGGAAGACAACATCGTCGTCGAGCATGAACAGTGCCCGCAGCGCCTCGGGTCGTTCGAATGAGATTGCCTGTTCAGTGGTTCCTGGAGAGATCATCTCGAGTCTTTCGCGGTCAATTGGCGTTCGTTCAAGCGGTCACCGCTCGCCCGGCCGGCGAGGCCAGACAAGCGGTGACATCTTCGACCACACGAATTGCGCACTCTACGGCTATTGGCGTCCGCTCGGGGCGTCG
>JACCUV010000024.1 GCA_013698495.1 Chloroflexia bacterium | reverse complement strand
GCCCAGGGCATCTTCGTCCAGTACAAGAACATCATGGCTTCGTCGCGGGTCAAATTGCCGTTCGGCGTGGGCCAAATTGGCAAGGCCTTTCGCAACGAAATCACGCCCGGCAACTTCGTCTTCCGCGTGCTTGAGTTCGAAATAATGGAGATCGAGTACTTCGTCAAACCGTATGAGGGCGAGGCGCGGCTCGAGGAATGGCTCGATGCGATGTGGTCGTGGGTCAGATTACTCGGTCTCAATGTCGAGCGCGTCCGCGCGCGCGAACACGACCAGGGCGAACTCTCGCATTATTCCACGCGTACTGTCGACTTCGAGTACGACTTCCCGGGTTCGATGGGATGGAAGGAACTCTACGGACTCGCATATCGCACGGATTTCGACTTGCGTTCGCATCAGGAATCCAGCGGGGTCGACCTGACGTACTTCGATCAGGCGGAGAACAGCCGGTATCTTCCCCATGTCGTCGAGCCGACCTTTGGCGTGGAGCGGTCGTTCATCACCGTGCTGCTGGATGCTTACGATGAAGAGCAAACCCTCGACGTCAACGGCAAGGCCGATACGCGGGTGGTGTTGCGCCTGGCCCCGCGAATCGCTCCGTACAAGGCGGCGATTCTGCCGCTCGCGAAGAAGCCGGAACTGACTGAGGTGGCGCGCTCCCTGTTCGCCGAACTCCAGGACGAACTCGGCGTCCTGATCGACTACGACGAAACCGCCAACATCGGCAAGCGTTATCGAAGACAGGATGAGATCGGCACTCCCTTCTGCGTGACGGTCGACTTCGACTCGCTCGACGATCAGGCGGTCACCGTCCGCGATCGCGATACGATGGCGCAACAGCGCATCGGCCTCACCGAGGTCAGCGCCTTCCTCCGCGAAGCGATCCGCTAACACAGTCGCTGACGGTGGAGGGCCGCGGACCTGGAGCCTGCCCTGAGCGAAGTCGAGTGGGTCCGCCCCCTTTCTCAAGAATGGCCCACATTCCCACGAACAACCGCAACTTCGGTATCATTCCCACGGAGACCGGCAAAACGGCGAACACCACTGACACGATCGGCGTGACCGAACCGGGCGCCTCACGAGGATAAGCATGGCGAAAAAGTCGAAACAGGTACAGGAAGCGTCCGCCGCGAACCGCTCGGCCAGGAACGAACCATCCACAGGCGCCGGTCCGGTTCGCCGCGCCCAACGACGCCCCGATCTCGTGCGCCAGCGCAAGGACCAACGCAAACAGCAGTTCGAGACGCAACAACGCCAGTGGCTCTACACCAAGATCGGGCTCGGCGCTCTCGCCGCTGTGTTCGTCGGTGTCGCGATCTGGTTCGGGTTCCAACGCTACCAGGAGTGGATGGTCTCCAGGGACGTAGACACCTACTTCTCCGCCGATGACTTTGTCGGGTCGCACCTCGAAGACGTGCCGTTGCTCTATGAGCAGATTCCGCTAACCGGCGGCGTCCATCGTGGTGTGTGGCAAAATTGCGGGTTCTACGACACGTTCATCGCCAACGAGAACGGCGTCCACTCGCTCGAACACGGCGCGGTCTGGATCACGTACGATCCCGACCTGCCGCAAGACGATATCGATGATCTTGAGTCGAAGGCCGAAGAGCAATTCGTGCTGGTCAGCCCCTATCCCGGCATGGACGCTCCCGTCGTTGCCTCGGTTTGGGGCAAGCAGATTTTACTCGACGGGGTGCACGACGATCGCCTCGATCCGTTCATCCGGCAGTACAAGAAGAATGTCAACAACTCCCCGGAGGTGAACGGCATTTGCTGGAGCGGCGTGGGCCTCACGACAGACACTGTGCCACAGCAGGAGCCGTACATCCGAACGGAGGGCACAGATCCCGTCGGAGGTATTTCGGCGACCGACGCGACCGCGACTGCCGCGGCGTTGCTTCCGTCGGCGGCTACTCCCGCCGCCTCACCGGTCGCGACGCCAGAGGCGAGTCCGGAAGCAACGCCTGGGTCATCGCCAGTCGGCTAGTTCGACTAGTTCGATAAGAGCGTGTTGGATGGGCCGCGGAGCTTGCTCCGGCCGTGCATCTGTCGGTTTGGTCGGTAGGAGAGGGTATTGGCAGGGTTGCGGAGCTTGCTCCGCCCGTTCCGATAAAGACGCGCTGAACACGGCCAATGGCAGGAATCAATGCCCAAC
>JACCUV010000004.1 GCA_013698495.1 Chloroflexia bacterium | reverse complement strand
AGAAACCCTTGTAAACAAGTTCGAGGTTGTGCGGATCGTCGGCAGCGTGTTCCTTCGCATAGGCCTCGTAATTGCGGCGTCGGGGCCAGTCAATCTTGTCGCCAAGCAAGCTGAGCACGGCGGGGATTAACGTCAGGGTGGCGAGCACCGAGACGAGGACAACGATCGTCGCGCCGAGCGCCAGGGCTCGGAAGATCGAGGCCGGCAGCAGGAACATGCCCATCAGGGCGAGGACCACGGTGGCCCCGGAAAAGGCGACAGCCTTGCTGGCGGTTCCTCCGGCAACGCCGATCGCATCGGTCTTGGCCCGGCCCCGGCGGCGCTCTTCGCGGTACCGCTCGACGACGAACAGGGCGTAGTCGATACCGACGGCCAGCCCGATCATCGTGATCATGTTGGTGATAAAGAAGGAGAGGTCCCAGATCTGGCCGAGCACCGCCGTGATCCCGAACGAAATCATGATCGAGACGATGGCGAGGATGACCGGGATACCGGCCGCGACCAGCGCCGCGAAGACGATCACGAGAATGACGAGGGCGGCGCTGATCCCGAGGATTTCACCCTGGATCAGGTCTTCCTCGGCGATCGCGTTGTTTTCTTCACCGATGCTGACGAAGCCGACCGTCATCACCTCGTAGCCGCCGCCTTCCTGAGCCTCCAACTCCTGGAGGAAGGTTGGCGCCTTGGCCGTGGCCTCGTCGAGCGTGCCGACCAGGGTGAGCGGAACCAGCAAGGTCGCGCCGTCCGCGGAGACGAGGCCAGTCGCCAGGTTGGCCGTGGCCGGGTCGGCGGTCAGCTCGTAGTAGTTGACGACGGTTTCCGGGATGACGACGCCATCCAGCCCGCGCAGGGAGGAAACCACCTGCTCCACGCGTTCCTGGAAGGCCGGATCGTCGACCGTGCTCCCTTCGCCGCGGACGATGACGGTTTCGTCGGTCGGGTTGTCGTCGATCAATCCGGCGTCGACGAGGACATCGATTCCGGCCTGTGCTTCAGGGTTGTTCGTGAAGTTGATCTCAGTGGTGGTCTTGACCCCGAGGGAACCCATAATCGCGAACGAAAGCGCGATCAGGGCGACCCAGGCGCCAATCGTCCACCACGGATGTCGAGCGCTCGTGCGCGCCAGGCCAGCAGTTGAAAAGTCAATCTTCATCGCAGCGTCGTTCTCCATGATTCCACGTTTGGGCGAGGGCATTATCTGCCACGCGACAGGCGGCGATTCGAGGTGAGGACCCGTTTCGTTCGAGACGAGAGCCGGTCGAGGCGGGAGGACACGCAGACGGGAGGACACCCGTTCGGCAAGCTCAGGGCGGGCTCCGGTCTTCCCCTATGCAGCGGGTTCGGCAGCCATTCGCTTCTCCTCCCGCGCGAAACCGTACAGCGCCATGCGCAAGAGCGCTTCAAACAATTGGTCGCGAGTTTGACGGCCCACTTCCGGCGAGGCAGGAGGCATACCCGGTCCATCGCCACCGGTGAGGTGACCGGTGAGTTCCAGTGAGACAAACCCATGAACGGTGGCCCAGGTGGTGACGGCAATCACCGCGGGCGGCAGGTCGACCAACGTCCCCTCCGCGATGCCCCGACTCGCGACATCGGCGAGGGTCCCGAATCCGCCCCGGCTCTCTTCTTCCTCACACTCGACGGCCGCGGCCAGAGGTGGAGTTGTCCACCCGCCGAATACCAGTCGATAAAGGTCGGGATGATCCAGGGCATACGCACGGTAGGCACGGCCGAGTGCGACGATTGCGTCAATCGCGCTCGATTCCGGCGGCAAGGAGGCGACGGCCCGCTCGCATTGGGCGCCGAGTCCGTCCGCTCCGCCGAAGTAGAGTGCTTTGAGAATTGCCTCCTTGGAATCGAAGTACTCATAGAGCGCGCCAGGCGAATAGGCGACCGCCTCGGCGACCGCGCGGATCGTGAGACCGTCGATGCCGTCGGTCTCCATGATTCGGGCGGCGGCTTCGAGGATGGCGACGCGCATTTCCTGCCGACCACGTTCGCGGCGGGCGCTTGCGCCGGTGAGACCCTGGCTCGTTAACATTCATCGGACTCCTGAACAACGTTCAATCGATTGTCGTTCCACGATACCACCGTCGTTTCTGACTGTCAATAGGTTTACTGAACGCTGTTCAGGCATTGTGGTGGACAAGGGTCGTCGTTGCTCGCGCTCTGGCGTGACGGCAGACCGTCAAAACCTACCCGGCACGGTATTGACACATCTGTGCCATTTTGTAACAGTGATGCCATGAACGAGTTTTTTACCCCGCCGTTGCCATTGCGAGCCCGCCAGGCCGAACAGGTCCGCGCCTCCATCATCGACGCGCTGATCGCGCGCCTGGAGCACGATGCGCTGGACGATGTTCCCATTGAAGACATTGCACGGGAGGCGGGCGTCTCCCGGCGCACCCTCTACCGCTACTTTCCCGGCCGGGAAGCGCTGCTGGCGGCGGCCGAAGAGCGTATCGTCAGCCGCTTGGGGCTGCCGATTGCCATCGCCGGACCAGATCAGATCAGCGCCAGTTTCCTTGAAGCCTCACGCCGACTCGATCAACATCCGGCCCTTGCCCGGGCGCTGCGACAGACCACGGTTGGTCCGGAACTACGGCCTCCCCTGCGCGCTCGACGGGTCGCGGCGATCGTCGGCGCTCTGGAGCCGCTTACGCGAGGCATCGACAAGGACGAAGCGCGCCAGCTTGCCGCCATCATCGCTTACCTCTGCAGCTCCAACGCCTGGGTGACGATCGGAGACGAGAGTGGGCTTTCGGGCGACGAAATCCGCGCCGCGGTGACCTGGGCGATCGAGACGCTGATCGCGGACGTGCGGTTGCGCATGGAGGCGCCACCGCACGCCTGAGCGACGGGCGGGAGCAGCAGATGGACGCGATAGGCTTGGCGCTCCGGGCGCGTCGTAGCCCGATCCGGTGGCGGTTCACGTCCGTTCGAGGTGAGATAGCCCCGGTGGTGCAGCGATGGGCCTGACAGGTTCCAAAACGTGCGGGATGAGGAGGTTCGCTTTGTATGACACGATTGTGGTCGGAGCCCGATGCGCCGGCGCCCCGACGGCCATGCTCCTGGCACGTGCGGGCTATCGCGTGCTCCTTCTCGACCGCTGCCGCTTCCCCAGCGACAGTATGCGCGCCCACTATATCCACCCGACAGGAGTCGCCAAACTGCGGGACTGGGGACTGCTGGAGCACGTCTTGGCGACGGGTTGTCCGCCCATCCACACCCGCACCACCGACCTTGGTGACTTTCCGCTCGCCGAAACTCCGTCGCCGGCAGACGGCGTCGACTTCGAACTCGCGCCCCGGCGCATCGTTCTCGATGCCATTCTGGTCGAGGCGGCCGTCGCGGCGGGCGCCGAGCTACGGGAAGGTTTCGCCGTGATCGACCTTCTGACTGACGGAAGCCGGGTCATGGGGATACGTGGTCGGATCAATGGCTGCGAGGTTGCGCCAGTGCGGGCGCGACTGGTCATCGGGGCCGACGGACTGCACTCGCTGGTGGCGCGCGCCGTGGTGGCGCCAATAACTGACATCCGACCGGCTCTAACCTGCGCTTACTACAGCTACTGGAATGGTGTCCCCCTGACTGGCGCCGAGGTGGCCTTTCGCCCGCGCCGCGTCGTTCTCGCCTTCCCGACCAATGACCGCCTCAGCTGCGTCGCCGTACAGTCACCGGTCTCCGAGTTTGCCGCCTTCCGGGCCGACATCGAGGACAGCTTCCATCAGGCGCTCGACGACGCGGCGCCGGGTCTGGCGGCGCGGGTGCGGGTGGGCCAGCGGGTGGAGCGGTGGCGAGGCACGGCCGACCTGCCGAACGTTGTTCGCACGCCGTTTGGCCCGGGCTGGGCACTGGTCGGCGATGCCGGATACCACAAGGACCCCGTTACCGCGCAGGGCATCAGCGACGCCTTTCGAGACTCAGTCCTCCTGACCGATGCGATCGACGACGGTTTTTCGGGGCGGGAGCCGATGTTGCGGGCCCCGGCCGGCTACGAACGGCGGCAGAACGAAGCGGCGCTGCCCTTGTTCGAGCAGGCGTGCGCGCGGGCCGCGTTCACCCCGTTCCCGCCGGCGGTGCTCGCGGCTCGCGCTGCGCAACGCACCGAAGACAGTTCGACTTCCATGCAGCTCGTTCGATAATCTCTTTACTGACGCATTGTCAAAACCCTATTGCGTCCTCATTTGACAAGGACACCCGCACTGTGCCGATCATCGAGGTCGATTCACTCGTCAAGGAGTTCCACCGGCCGAAGCGGTTCGAGGGACCGCTCGGTGGAGTGCGCACGCTGCTGACACGCGACTACGAGACGACGAGAGCGGTCGATGGCGTGTCGTTCGCGATCGACGAGGGTGAGTTGATCGGGTATCTCGGCGCGAACGGGGCGGGCAAATCGACCACGATCAAAATGCTTTCCGGCATCCTTGTCCCGACCTCCGGCACGGTGCGGGTCGATGGGATCGTGCCCTGGGAGCAGCGGGAGCAGAACGCGTTGCGAATCGGGGTTGTCTTCGGGCAGCGCACCCAACTGTGGTGGGACCTGCCGCTGGGAGACTCCCTCAAGCTGATCGGCAAGCTGTACCGGCTCGACTCGGTTCGGTACACGCGCAATTTCAACCGGCTGGTTGCTCTGCTGGGGCTTGACGAGTTCCTCGACCGACCGGTGCGGCAACTGAGCCTGGGGCAACGGATGCGTGGCGATCTGGCGGCGGCGATGCTGTACGAGCCGCGCATCCTCTATCTCGACGAACCGACTGTTGGGCTCGATGTGGTCGCCAAGGAGCGGACCCGGCAGTTCGTGGAGGAAATCAACCGCGATGCCGGGACGACGATCATGCTCACGACCCATGACCTCGCCGATGTCGAGCGGTTGTGCAAGCGGATCATCTTCATCAGCAAGGGAACGGTGCTATTCGATGGTTCCGTAACCGAGCTGAAGCGCCGCTATGCGCCGTATCGGCAGTTGGAAGTCACCCTCGATCCGGGCGACGGCGTCGGGGATGCGATTGTCGATCTCGACATTGACGGGGCCGAGGTCATCGCGCGGGACGAGGGGCGGTTGGCGATCCGGTTCGATCCCGCGGTGGTGGCGGTTCCCGATCTGATTTCGGCGGTGATCGCACGTCATCCGGTGACGGACATCTCGATTGTCGAACCTGACCTCGAAGGGGTGGTGCGCCAGATTGTAGAGCGCGGCGGAATGCCGTGATTGGGGCATGGAATGTCGAATCGGGGA
>JACCUV010000401.1 GCA_013698495.1 Chloroflexia bacterium | reverse complement strand
CGGGTTGGCGGTCGACGATGGCGGTTCCGAGATCGATGCGAGGGCGCCGTCGGCGGTTGAGCCGTCATTCGGGCCAGGTTGCGATGAACGATCGGGGGGCCTGTTCGAAGCCATTGTTTTGTAAACTCTTCGCAATGCGATGGCGAGGCCGGACGCCTGCGCGACGGCGAATACTACGCGTTTTCAATCGTGGATACAACATGCTGTGATTTTGGGCGCAATCAAGGGAACTCGGCAGGCGGGGTTCGTTCTTCAGTGGTCGCCCGCGACAAGAATTCTTCACCTCGCTGGCGATGCGCAAGGAAAGACACGCAAGGTTTCGAGACTCGCACATCAAGGGGGAACTGGCGCCATGGACAAGACGCGGATTGCGGTATTGGGGGCGGGGTTCATGGGCGGTACGCATGCCCGGGCTTACCGCCAACGCGACGATGTCGAGATTGCGGCGATCTACACCCGCGGCGGCGGCGGCGCCCGCGGCCAGGACCTGGCCGATGAACTCGATTCGACTTTCGTCGACGACCTCGACCGCATTCTGGGCGACGATTCGATCGAGGCGGTCGACATCTGCCTGCCGACACCCGCTCATCGCGCCACGGTCGAGGCCGCGTTGGCGGCCGGAAAGCACGTGATGCTCGAGAAGCCGCTGGCGATGACGGCGGAAGATGGCGGGGCCCTGGTGAGCGCCTGGGAGGCGACCGACCGCGTGTTCATGGTGGCGCATGTATTGCGCTTTTGGCCCGAGTATGTCGAACTCCATCGGCTGATCGACAGGGGAGGTCTCGGGAGGCCGATTTCCATCTCTGCCGCGCGACGTCAACCGTTTCCGGAGTGGTCGTCCCTATTCAAATCGGCGGACCAAACTGGCGGCGCGATTTTCGACATGCTGATTCACGACTACGATGCGATGAACTGGCTGCTGGGGAGTCCGCGTTCCGTGACAGCGAACGGGATTCGGAATTCACGCTCGGGAGGACTCGATCAGGCGCAGGTTCTGGTTGAATACGAGGACGCGACGGGGATTGCCGACGGCGGCATGCTTCAGCCGGAGAGCTATCCTTTCACGTCCCGGTTCGAGGTTCTGTGCGAGCACGGGGCGATCGAGCATCATTTCCAGGCTGGAGGGCGCTCGTTCGAGGTCGGCGAACCGACAAACCGCCTCACCATCTACCGCGAGGATGGCGATCCCGAGGTCCTCACGGTCGAGCAGGGCGATGCCTATGCCAACGAGGTGGGATACTTCATTGAGTGCATCCAGGCCGGAGTCAGTGCCGACCGGGCCACGCCACGCGACGCCCTGATCGCGCTGCAGGTGGGGTTGGCGGCAAAACACGCGGCCGAGACGGGCGAGCGCGTTGCGATCTCCTGATCACGATCCCCCGTATAATCGGCAGAAAATCGAACCCGGTTGGCCGGAGCAGGAGCCAGGAGTTTTGAGCACGCATCGCGATCAGGCTGAAACCGAGCTGGACCCCGATGTGGCGAGACTGCGCCAGCGTCTGCGCGAGCTGCGGAGCCGGCATCCAGGTGTCGTGTTGGCGACCGAGCTCACCCACATCCACGACGATCAGGTCGTTGTGCGCGCAAAAGTGACCGTGCCGAATGGTCCCTCAGCGAGCGCCCACGCCGCGGAACCGACCGATAGCAGCGGTTTGCTTGATGGCGCGATCGAACTGGCGGAGCTGCGAGCGACGACGAGGGCGCTCGACTTGCTGTCGATCGGCGATAGTGCGGCGGGCGTCACGCACCGAGCCACGCCGGTGAGCCGCGTGACTGCTGACGTGACCGACGATCGAGTTATCGAGGAAGGGGCGACGCCACCGGTGATCGATGCCCTTCGCAATGCATCGCCGCGGCGCGAGGCAGGGACGGAGCGGCCACGGGTTCACGCCGCGGACATGGCTGCTTCCCGGCCCTCGCCGCGGAACAACGAGGAATCCAACCGTGCCGCATCCGAGCCGGACGACGAGCCGGATTTGGCCGATTACACGTGGACGCACTTCTGGACCTGGGCGCGGGCGAACGACCTCAGCACCAAGGGCCAGGTGGAGCAGCGGATCGGGCGGGTGATCGACAGTCTCACGCCACGGGACGTTCGGAAGATGCTCCACGAAAAGGGAATACCGCTGTAGGTTGGTTGGGAGGACGCTCCTTCTCACCCACCGCTCGACAGCGTGTTGAGCAAGAGTTGACACCTCCTCAAGTCGTCACTCTGACGCAGGAAGAGTCGGCCCGCTGGATACCCGGCGGAGCCGGTGCGCAACAGCGGACGTTGCGTGGATGCGACCTGATGTCCGACTTCGTCGGCAGCGCTTCGCGCTGAGATTCTTCCGCACCGCGTCAGAATGACGACGCCACGCCTGGTGGGATGCAGGTTTACCCGCAGAACCCGCATACCACTCCCGCAATGTGAATGTTCGGATCGTTCGTACAATCATGGCACGATTTTCGTGTGCATGAGACGCCGAGCGGCCTAATTCTCCCAATGTAAATGCAGAACGTTCACTTGAGCAAATACGGTAGTTCAACCGCATCTGCCTTCAATACTCCACAAATTCCATTTCAATCCAATGTGATACTTGCCATATTGGCACTGAACGTACTCTTGATGAAGTTTGCATGCCCCTGTAATCTACGACTCAGTGCTGAACACCGGTCAACCCCGCGTTGAACCCGCCCGGCTCAGCCGCGTGCCTCTCCCGCGAGGTGTGCAACTCCAGCCACCCGCAGGCTGGCAGTGACCGCTATCGGTCCAGCCTTGCGGGGTTGGACCGGTAGTCAGGTTGACAACCGGCATTTTTCGTCATGCTGACGCGCCCGGGGAGAGAGTGTCGCGATGACATTTCACCAAACTGTTGACCATCCCACGCCAGGCAGGGACGTGGCGCCAGTGAATTTGCGGCGTATCCGCCGGGAACCGCCAGGCATCACGGCAGCGCTGGCGGCCATTCTGTGTCTGTGGCTGCTCCTGTTCTCTGGGGACTTCGCCTTCGCTCAGGAAACACCAGGCACACCCGCGGCGACGCCGGAACCAGATGCGCCCCGGATCACGGTGGAATTTGAGGAGCTGAACGATTCCGGTGTGTCTGGCGAGGCCACGCTCTATGAGGTTGGCGAAGATACATTTGTTGAACTGGAATTCGAGGACACGGGCGAGAACCATCCGGCCCACATCCACGAGGGCACGTGTGAGAGCATCGAACCAGAAGCCGCCTATAACCTCGAAAACGTCAACGAGGAGGGCGCCAGTGTCACGCTGGTCGATGTCACACTGGACGAGCTGCTCGACGGTGACTTTGTAATCGACCTCCACATTTCCCCGAATGAGTTGGGCACATTGATTGTCTGCGCCGACATTGAGGGATTGCCGGCCAATGCCGAAGGCACTCCGGTCGAGGTCGGTGGTCCTGGCGATCCGACTTCGGAACCAACGGCCACGGAAACAGCGCTTGACCCGGCCACTGAGCAGCCAGACGCGACCGAGTCTGCTGTTGAGGCCGTGACCCAGGAACCGACCGCCACGCCCGTTCCGACGGAGCAACCGACTACGGCGCCAACCCTGGAACCCACACCGGAGCCAACGGCCACACTGGAACCGACCGCGACGCCTGACGATTCCGCGGACGGCACCGGAGGCGCGGTTCGCCCGATCATGTCCGATGGCACCGGCGCCGATTCCGGCAAGGGCAGTCCGCTCCTGACCGCGCCGCCACCGACCGTGGCGGCGGTGGGTGGAGCGGCCTCGATCCAGGGCGACGGAACCAACGGCCAAAGCCAGACACTTTCGGGCAAAGGCAACCCGGTTGGCGGGTCGACCAGTGTGATGGCCACGACAGGGACCGGTCCGATCGAGCTGATTTCCGGCGATTCGATCGAAACGGCGATGTGGCTCAGTGGCGCCTTGGCGATCAGCCTCATGTTGTTGGCCACGGCGCTGTTCGGCCGAGGCGCCGTTCCCTCCAGACAATCAGTCTCCCGACAAAGGTTGCGCCGGTAGGCAGTCAACATTCCAAACGATGTCGAGGGGAAGAACGGGGGTGTGGAGCAATCCACATCCCCCGTTCATTTTCACGCAGTGGGCGAGGAGGCTATGCTTACCGGCAGGTTTACGTCGGCCCGCGCGGCGACCGTGCGCTCGTTCGCCGATCTGCTCGATCTGCTCGATCTCCGTCGGAGGATTGCATGTTGCTGCTGCTGGTGCGTCACGGTCAATCGATGGGGAATGTCGAAGGCCGAATCCAGGGCGACAACGATCCCTTGACCGATTTCGGGCGATCGCAGGCTCAGGCCGTGGCCGAGGCGATGAAACAACGAGGCGATGTCACCAATCTCTACGCCAGCCCGCTCGACCGGGCGATGGAGACCGCCGCGATCATCGGGGCGGCGGTGGGGCAGAAACCCGTCCCGATCACGGGCCTGGCGGAAATCAACGCCGGGCGAGCGGCAGGATTGCTGTGGGCCGATTGGCGAGACCAAAACCCGGAACTCGCCGAGCGCATGGCGAATCGCACGGTTGACGATGGCTGGGAAGGTGGCGAAACCGGAAACCAGTTCGGATATCGGGTGTTGGCCGCGTATGACGAAATCGTGACCCGGCACGTCGGAACTGACGATGTCGTGGTGGCTGTTGGGCATGGCGGGTCGCTGGCATGGATCGCGGCCAAGGCCCACGGCGATCCGCTCGATGTGTGGCCAATGGCTCGGGCCGGATTCGAGAATTGCTCGATTTCCCAGTTGTTGGTCGACGACAAGGGTCATGGTGAACCCGGCGCCTGGAATCAGGATGGACATCTCGCAGGGTTGGTCGAGCGGTGAGGAATGTCGGTAGCCGCAGGTTGACGCTACGCATTTTGGCGGTGTCCGATGAGGTGGATCAGCGAATATACTCCCCCACGCTGCGCGGGCGGATGGAGGATGTCCAGCTCGTTATCGGGTGTGGCGATGTGCCGGCGTCGTACCTTGAATTCCTGGTCGATTCCCTCAATAAGCCCACGTATTTCGTGCTTGGGAACCACGCCGAGGAACTCACCCGTCAAGGCGAGCGAGGGGTGCCGAGGTTGCCGGAAGGGTGCGTCGATCTCGGCGGGAAGGTGATCCGCGATCCGACCTACGGCCTGCTGCTGGCGGGGTTGCCAGGCTCGCCTCGCTATTCCGAACACGAACCCGTGCAATACACTGAACTGCAGATGAACTGGATGATGCTGAAGATGGCGTCCCGGTTGGTCTGGAACCGGGTTCGCTACGGGCGATTTCTCGACGTGCTCGTCACGCATTCTCCACCTCGCGATGTCAACGATCGGGAGGATTTCGCCCATCGCGGGTTTGTGGCGATGCGCAGGTTCCTGAAACGATTTGAGCCGGCCTACCAATTGCACGGGCACATTCACCTCTACGATCGCTCGATTCCCAACGCCGTGCGGTTTCTCGAGACCGAGGTGATCAATGTGTATCCATACCAAACGCTCGAATTGAGCTTCGATCGTCCGCGGGATCCAGGGATCAATTCCGGCAACCCGGTCGTCGGGGAGAAGCGCCGATGATGGAGGACCAGCTCCGCCACGATTTCGAGCGGGCTCGCCACAAGGCGGTGCTGCACGACTTGCTTGCGGCCCTCAACCGCCAGACGAATGACCTGCTGCCGTTCCACGAGATCCGGAGTCGCCTCTCGCCTTCTGGCGAAAGCTATCGCGGCCTGCAAACTGTTCCGATCCAGCAAATTATCGGCAGCATGGATCGCTTTGAAGATTTTGACCGCACGTTCCTGCCGAGACGCAAGAACACTCGCGGCCGCTGGACGAATGTCGACCGCGCCTTCTACGAGGACATCCGCCTTCCGCCAATTCAGCTCTACAAGTTCGGCGACATCTACTTCGTGAAGGATGGCAATCATCGCGTGTCGGTCGCGCGGGAACGCGGCGTCGAGTTTATCGATGCCGAGGTGATCGAAGGGCACATTCGGGTTCCGCTTTCCTCCACGATGTCTCCAACCGAACTGTTGATGCAGGCGGAATATGCCGAATTTCTGCGTCAAACCGATCTCGATCGTTTGGAACCGGACCACGATCTGCGGCCGACGGCGCTCGGTCGCTACGATGTGGTCTGGATCCACATCGAGGCGCACCGGGCGTGGCTTACATCGATCTGGGATCGGGAAGCGACCGTCCATGAAGCGGTCAACGACTGGTACACCTATGTTTACATGCCGATTGTGCAGGTGGTGCGCGACCGGGGCGTGCTCGACGAGTTCCCGGACCTGACCGAAGCCGACATCTACCTTTGGGTAATGTATCACCGGGCGACGCTGGAGGCGCGCGACGGGCACGATGTCGGCCCGGTGGAATCGGCCGAGGACTACGCGGAGTTGATGACCCAGCCGCTGAATGCCGGTGAGCGGATGCTGGAGTTCCTGGGGGTTGACAGCCCGCGATCTCCAGACGCCGAGAGAGAGGTCAAACGACGACGAGGGCGGTTGCGTCGCTGGCCACGACCACGGCGTTCCGGCCCCTCATAGGGTTGCGGCCCTTGTGGCCGCCCGTTGCGACGATACCTGCGCCTTGCCGCCGCCCGATTGGTGTAGGGCTGCGGACGTCGTGTCCGCCCGTTTCACTGGCGGCGGTCGGATGTACGACTGTGGCCCTTGTTTCTGCTCATTTTGCAACGTTCATGGAGGCACTTTTGAATGACGGACACCGAAACCAAATACTGGATCGTGGTCAGTTCGGTCGACAACTTCCACCGCACGAAGGATCTGGGATTCACGATCCAGGGACTCAAATCGCGCCATCGCAAGAAGGCCGAGCAGATGCGGCCGGGCGACAAAATCGTCTACTACTGCACCGGGGTGAAGTCGTTTGCCGGAATCAGCACGATTGCCTCAGAGTTCTTCGAAAGCGACGAGAAGATTTGGGTGAGCGGCAACGAGAAACGCGCCGCCGAGGAGTATCCATTCCGGGTGAAGATCACGGGCGATCTCGCGCTGGAGGACGACAACTTCGTTTCCGCCGAACCGCTGGCCAGGCAAATGGAGCACGCGAGGAAGTGGCCCGCCGAGCACTGGACGCTGGCCTTCCAGGGCAACGTGCACCTGATTCCGGCGGGGGATTACGATCTCATCCGCACGGCGATTGAGGCGGCGACATAGGGCTCGGCCGCAACATTCGGCGGACCCATTCGACTACGCTCAGGGCAGGCTCCCCTTCGACCGAGTTCGGGTGTGGAGAGGCGCGTTTGCCGGTCGTTGACGGTCCCGCCCCAACGGATCTGCGGTCAGGACATCGAGCCTTTGTAGAATCTCCGAGGCGACGTCGTGCGGAGTCCGTTCGCCCACCTCGATGAGGACGTCCTCGACCTTGCCGCGATCCATGATCCCTTGCAGCTCCGGCGCCCGGTGACGGTACCAGTCGATGGTGATCTCGGTTTCCCGACCCTCGAGCCGCTGGAGAATGACCGGCAGCGGAACATTGAGGCGCACGATGGTGATCTTCGTGCCGGGCATCGCCGATTCATATGCCGCCAAAGTGGCCGCCTTGTCCTCGACCACATCGGCCACGATCACGCAGCGTAATCCAGTCTCGAGCAGATTTGGCCAAATGGCGGCAAGATTGCGCAATCCCAGTTTCACCCCAAACGGGTCACCGTCGGGATGCGGATGCACCGAGCGCAGGTAGTCCAGATCGATCAGGGCATGCCGAATGTCGCGGTTACCGAGCAACTCGGCCATTGCCTCCGCGACCGTTGACTTGCCAGACCCAACCGGGCCGGTGATGACGATAACGGGGATGGAGTCAGCTGGTTGCGGGTCCATGTTGCCTCTATGGGAAGTCCTGGCGCATTGGCACATCTGAACACGGGCTGGCAGACAGGCCGGCCCCTACGAAATCGCGCCCTTTGGCATGTGTCGGTTACAGCTCGTCGTGGCGGCGGGCGGGGCCGCGGCGGACGCTCTCGGGCGGGACATTCCATCCGAAGTGCTCGGTTTCGTCGCCCTTGATCGCGAGGAAGGCGGATTGCGTTTCCGGGTAGACGGTCATCACGGCCTCGAACGGAATCCAGAGTTCCTCGCTGGCGCCGAACAACCCTTTGGCGTAGTAGAACCCGGCGAAGCGTTTGCCGAAGTCGGTCGCGCCGGGCAGGACGCCGAGCACCTCCGCGAGGGCTCCGTTCTGGGCGTAGAGGGTGTAACCGGATTGCACGTCCTCAACCGTGCCGGTTGGGCCGGTGCGGACGCGAACACTGATTGGCGGAAGCGGCTCTTCGAAGAACGATCGACTGCCGATCACGACTTCACGTTCGAGTGGTCCGGTCGTGCCCTTGGGGCGGGTGGCGAGGAACCCGGCGACGCCGATCACCGCCAACGACAGCACGAGTGCGTACCAGAGTTCGGGGCGATCGAGCCGGTCCTTGGTGTCTCCCGGCTGAAAGAGCGCCAGCAGCGACTCGCCCATCGCCACAATCAGTGCGACCGTGACGCCAACAACCGCCAGGGCCATCGCAAACGGATCGAATAACTGTTGTCTCAAACGCTCGTTCATGATGACCTCACGCACACTTCCAGTTTCAACCGATGCGCCTAGTTTCGGCGCAGCGACGGGAAATGTCCACCACACTCGTTGCGCTCGCGCTCAAGTCGTCGCAGCCGTTCACTACTCGCGCGATCGCGGGCGATCACCGGGCAAGTCCGGGGAACGTGGATCGTGCATCGCAAGAATGTCGGGCTCTTCGCGCCATTCGGCTTGGCGCAACTCCTCGCGTCGCCGCCGCATCTTGATCATCCGCCAGCGCACCAGCAGCGGTCCCGTGATCGCGGCGATCGGGATCACCAGCCAGTACCAGGTGGTGGCGGCAATCATCACCAGACTCTCGCCGGTTCCCGCCGCGACGTACCAGATCACGCCGATGGTGGCCATCTTGAAGGCGAACAGAACCCAAAGAAACGCCCAGACCGTGGCTCGTTCTTCGGATTCTTCGCGCCGTTCGCGTTCGAGTTGTTTGAGGATGCGGTCCGACGGGGACGCCGGGCTGATGGGAACCGCCATGGACGCCTCTATTCACGTGTCGTTGGTTCCAGTTTAGCCGATGACGGCAAGCGGATGGGCGAGTCGCCAGAGCAGGGCGGACCACAGGATCGACAAAATCCGGGAAGCCAAGAGGTCGTGCGCGGTCGATCCAGGTCCGCCCGTTCGCATCGCGGCGCCGGAAATGTTTACACGAGGTGATTGTCGACGGCGATGTTGTCGCGGGCGTGCTGGCGTTTGATCCGGGACTCTTCCCGCAGCGATTCGAAGTCCGCCCGTTCCTCGCCACCGGCCCAGCGCAGGAAGATTACCGTCAGCAGACCGAGGAAGAGGGTGTTCATGCCAACCCACATCGTCAGTCCGGCGATTTCCTGGTCCAGCTTGAGACTGATTCCCCATGGCCGCACGCTCGCCTGCTCGTAGTGCGGGTAGAGGCCTGGTCCGGCATAGGTGATCAGGGCCCCGATAATGCCGGCCGGAACGGTTTGGACGAAGAGGTAGAGGCACTTCAGCGGTGGCGAGAGTTGGGGTGTTTCCGGTCTCGTACTCATCAGTGGCCAGTAAAAGAGGAACCCGGCGAGCAGGAAGAAGAGGTGCTGGGTGGTGTGGAGCACCTCGCTGCGGAGTGTCGCGTCGTAGAGCGCGGGCACATGCCAGAGCGCCATGATCAGGGTCACGATCGCGAACGCGGGCACCGCCCGCGGCAACCACGTCAACATCCAGCGCGACCGGCGGCGGTCGATGATCGGCTGATAGACCCATGGCGGGATGCCCTTGATCCAGCACGGGATCACGACGAACATCAGTACCAAGTGTTGCAGCATATGGGCGCTGACAAAGAAGAAGTGCGACCAGTCGTCGAGCGGTGGACCGAGTGCGATCAACAACACCAGGGCGCCGAGCAGGAACCACCTGATTTGCAATTGGCTGACTGGGCGGCTGTCGGCGCCGGGGCGGCGGCGGTTGAGCGGACCCACCCACAGCAGATAGGCGCCGGTTATGCCGAAGATGAAGAGCGCGATTTTCGGATCGAGAATCCAGTGGGTGTACAGCGGTCCAGTTGGTTCGGGGCTTCCGACGTGGAGGAGTGGGAGGGATGCAATGGAAAACATGAACAGGTCCTGACCGGTGGTTTGGCCAACACGAGAAGAGCTTGACGCGGCGCCCCACGTTGGCCAGCACAAGGAGCGGCCACTACCAGGCGCCGTGCTTACAGCATGCGGTCGACGTATTCGACTATTTCGTGATAGTGCATCAACGCCCACGTGCCAATAAAGATGCCAAGAGCCAGGCTCAATCCGGCGACGAAGATCCAGGCCAGGCGTTTGTCGTCGAACTTGAGGTGCATGAAATAGCTCACCACAAAGATGAATTTGAAGGCCGAGAGCAGGATCAGCGCAGGGACGAGGATGCTATCGAGGGCTTCGATATAGTAGATCGCAACCTCGATGAACGTGATGATCGACAGCAGGATCGCGATCTTGATGTACTGCCGCTCACTGGGATGTTCGTGGGCCTCATCGTCTTCGCCGTGCGGCGCGTCCTTGACTCTCATGGAAACGTAGGACATCTCGATGTTTCCTTTCCTTCCGGTCCTGCGCGCATGTTTAGAACAGCCGGTTCACCATGGCCTGACTCAAACCAAGCAGTCGCACCGCATGAGGCTCGCCTTCGGCGGCCATCTCTTCATACGGGATCAGGTAAACAAGCGTGAAAATCACGATCCAGACAATATCGACGAAGTGCCAGTAGAGACCGGCAATTTCGAGATCGAGGCTGTCTTCCTTCTTCAGGCCGCCACGCAGGGAGACAAACAGCAGGGTCAACAGCCAGATCACGCCGATCGTGACGTGCAGGCCGTGAAACCCGGTCAGGGTGAAGAACGTGGTCCCGAACATATTGGTCGTGAGACCAAGACCTTCATGATAGAACTCGGTGAATTCGAAGTACTGTCCGCCGAGGAAAATCGTACCCAGAGCCGCCGTCGCGAAAATCCAGAGGCGCGAGGCGCGGAGATCGCCGCGCTGCAGTCCGGCAAGGGCCAGGACCATGGTCAGGGAGCTCATCAGCAGCACAAACGCCGAAACCGAGGTGTAGGGAATATCGATCAGTTCGGATGGGAATGGACCGGCGCCCATCGCTTCGGATCGACCGCGATAGATCATGTAGGTGGCGATCAGGGCGCCAAAAAACATGCAATCCGAGGCGAGGAACATCCACATCAGGATCTTTCGGTGGTTGATCCCGGTCGAAGTCGGTGGATGACTCGCGTGGCTTCCATGTCCCGCGTCGTGACCGGCTCCCTCAGAGTGGGTCTGCGGCGCTTCCAAAACTTGTGCCATGTTTACCCCTTCAGTCAACGAGCGGCGGCAAGCTAGTCGGCCGGTTCAAACGACCAACCAAAGATGCCGCCGAGCAGGGTCGCGACACCGAATAACGTGACCAGCGGCATCGGCAATGCCCCGATATTGAACTCGGGATTGTCGATGAGCAAGCCGAGGGTGATGAAGAACAGGCCCAGTGCGGCGATCAACGGGTAGTAGGATGGATTGGGCAGGTGGACACCGTGATCGTCGTCGGTCGCCGGGATTTCGTGATACAGGACAGAGTGCGGATTCTTCTCCTTGAGGTGAGGATCGACATGCCCGACGCTCTTGCCCGCGAAGGTGAATTCGACATCGTCCTCATCTTCGTGGACGCCATACTTGTCGGCCCACAGCGGATCGCGGTGGTGCACTTGCGGGATATCGCGGAAGTTGTAGACGGGTGGCGGCGAGGAGGTCGACCATTCGAGGGTGGCGGCATCCCACGGGTTGGCTCCGGCGATTTCGCCCTTCTGAAGACTTCTGGCCACGTTGTAGAGGAAGACGAGAATGCCGGCGGCGAGGAAGAAGGCGCCACAAGACACCACCACGTTCCAGAACCACCAGCCGCTACCTTCGCCATAGGTGTAGTAGCGACGCGGCATGCCCTCGAGCCCGAGGAAATGCATCGGGAAGAACGTTGCGTTGAAACCGATGAAGATCATCCAGAAATTGAGTTTGCCGATGCGCTCATCCATCAACCGGCCCGTGAACTTCGGGAACCAATAGTAAATCGCGGCCAGCAAGCCGAAAATCGAGCCGCCGAATAGCACGTAGTGGAAGTGGGCGATCACGAAATACGAATCGTTGTGTTGCGCGTCGACCGGGGGAGAGGCGTGCATCACTCCGGAGAGCCCACCGATCGTGAATTGGGACACCAGGCCCACGGCGAACAGCATCGGCGTCGTGAACCGGACCTGGCCCATCACCATCGTGCCGATCCAGTTGAAGATCTTCACACCAGTGGGAACCGCGATGATCATCGTTGTCGCCGCGAACACGGCGTTCGCGGTTGGGCCCAGGCCGGTGGTGAACATGTGGTGGACCCAGACGCCGAACCCGAGGAATGCGATCGCGGCGGTGGCGTAGACCATAACCGCGTAACCAAAGAGCGGTTTGCGGGAGAAGGTGGGGATGATTTCAGAAATGATGCTGAACGCGGGCAAGACAAGGATGTAAACCTCCGGGTGTCCGAAAATCCAGAACAGATGTTGCCACAAAAGTGGATCGCCACCGGCGGCGGCGGCGAAAAACCCGGTGCCGGCATAGCGGTCCATCCCGAGCAGGAAGAGCGCCACGGTGATCGCGGGGAAGGCCATCACGATCAGGATTGAGGTGATCAGCGTGGTCCAGGTGAAGATCGGCATCCGCATGAGGGTCACGCCGGGCGCCCGCATGTTGAGGATCGTGACGATGAAGTTGAAAGCCCCGGCCATCGACGCCACACCGAGAAGCTGGAGACCGAGCATCCAGAAATCGACGGATCGGGTTGGACTCCAGGTGGTGTCGGTCAGTGGAGCGTAGCCGTACCACCCCTGGGCTGGGGCGTCTCCGAAAAACCAGCTCATGTTGAGCAGGATCGCGCCGAGCAGGAATAGCCAGAAGCTGAAGGCGTTTAGCCGTGGGAAGGCGACGTCGCGGGCGCCGATCTGGAGCGGCATGATGTAGTTGAAGAAGGCGACGCTCAAGGGCATGATCGCAAGGAAGATCATGGTCGTGCCGTGCATCGTGAAGAGTTCGTTATAGGTGTTCTCGTCGACCACGGAGTTGTTGGGGCGAATCAACTGAGCACGGATGACCAGCGCTTCGAGTCCGCCCATAAGGAAGAAGAAGAACGCGGAAACGCCGTACATCATGCCGATCCGCTTGTGATCGACTGTGGTGATCCAGCTCCACAGACCAGTGTTTTTCTTGACCGTCGGCCGTGCGACGGTGGTTGTCTGCGACTGGGCTATCAATGCCATCCTTTGCTCCTGCCACGCTCCCTGGCGGCGCCGCGGCCGCGCCATCCTTCGATCAACGCATTCGTCGCTCCGGCGGGTATCGGCCGGACCCCTCGACGATCAGTCTTCC
>JACCUV010000391.1 GCA_013698495.1 Chloroflexia bacterium | reverse complement strand
AGCGACTAGGATGCGATCTCCCTGTTCGATGTTGTGCTTGCGGCGCATTGCCGCGGGAATCGTGATTTGACCACTCCCGGTGACTTTCACAATGGCAACCATTCTTCCCTCCGTTTCTGTAATTCATTCGAAGCCGCGAACCACGAGGTCTGGACACCGAGTATCAATGCAAATCGCGGTCGCGACTCATTTTCGCCAAAATCCGTTCGACTTCCTCTTCGCGTGCTTCGGCGATGATGTTTCCGAAGTCGTGATCCGCTTCCACACCAGGCAGAAGCGGGAAGATACCGTGAAGTTCGGCAACGGTACGAGGGGCCGATCGAACGATCGGCTAAGGCTGCTCGTCGTTACTCAATGTCAGATGCATGGCAGATGTTATAGTGTGCTTTACTTCACATTCGACCGAAATTGCGACCTACACGATTCCCCGGGGACCGGCGACATTTCATGCATGGCGTCAGTATATCAATCGAATTGCACTTCACATGAATCCAATGCGCTTTTCATGCGGGATGCGGAGTTCGGTACGTATTCCATAGTAATACGTTGCCAGTCGTTACTCAGGAGACCTTCATGCCATTTCCTCGGATTATGGCCAGAACCAACCGCTACTGGGCGAATCCTGTAGTGCGCGGGCTTTCACGCACGGCCTTACCGCTGATGTCGATTCATCACGTGGGCCGCGTCTCTGGCAAACCGTACAAAACGCCGGTCTGGGCGTTCGGCCGCGGCGATCGTTTGCTGATTCCGCTCACCTATGGGCCAGGAACTGACTGGATGCAAAACGTGCTGGCGGCGGGAGGGTGCGAAACGATCTTTCACGGCCAGAAACTCCATGTTTCGCCCGTCGAAATCGTGTACGGTGAGCCGCGGACCCAGCCGCTGCCGCGCGCTGTCCAGGCTGCGCTCGAACTGATCAAGGTACGGGAATACCTGCTGATCGATGTCACTCGACTTCAGGACGCGGGGTAGCACGAAGCGGGATCGCGGCCGGTGCGTACTGTCCCGAGAGGGCGGGAGTTGGCGACTCGCGCTCGCGGTCTACACGGACCTCGTTCGGTGCTTCAACTGGAATTGACTGCGCCGTGCGCAACGGAATTTCCCGGATGAAGAAGGCGGCGATCAGGGCAAGCACCGCAACTGGGATCGAGACGAGGAAGGCGTCGTTGATCGCGTGGGTGTAGGCATTGAGTACGACCGACTTGACGTCGTCGGGCAGGAAGCGAATGGCCTCGACGTCATTCGTCGGCGTTGCGGCATCGACGGCGTCGCCCAGGTAGTGGGCGAGCCGCGATCCAAGCACCGCGCCCAAAGCCGCCGTCCCGATCGCGCCGCCGAGCGACCTCGTGAACGTCAGCGAACTCGTCGCGGCGCCCATATCCCGGAATTGCACCGCATTCTGGACGGCGACGGTGATCGTCTGCATCGAGAAACCGAGCCCGGCGCCCAACACAAAGGCTGAAATCGCGATCTGCCAATAGGGGGTGGTCACCTCCAATTGGGTCAGCAATCCCAACCCAATGATGAGCAGGACACTGCCGACAATCGGGAAAATGCGGTAGCGACCGGTCCGGGTGATCAGCGCCCCGGAAACGATTGAGAACGTGAGAATTCCGGCGATCGCCGGAAACATCGCCAGGCCGGATTCGGTTGGCATCATTCCCTTGGCGGTTTGCAGGTAGACGGGCAGGTAGATGATGGCGCCGAACATCGACCATCCCATCAGGAACGAGAAGGATGTGCCGGATGAAAAGATGCGATTGCGGAAGAGGCTCATCGGGATAATCGGCTCGGTTGCGCCGAACTCGATGAAGACGAAGGCGACCGCGAGCACGACCGCGGCGATCGCCAGCGAAAGTCCCTGCCATGATGCCCAGCCAAAGACCCCGCCAGCCCAATTGAGATAGAGCAGGAGGGAGGATACAGAACCGACGATTGTGGCGGCGCCGGCCCAGTCGATAACGTGTTCGCGGCGGACCACCGGCAATTTGAGCGCGATCGAGGTTACGACCAGGGCGGCGATCCCGATCGGGACGTTGATCCAGAAAATCCAACGCCAACCGGGGCCCTCGGTGAACCAACCGCCAAGGAGCGGCCCAGCCAGGCTCGACACCCCGAAAACGGCTCCGAAATAGCCTTGATAGCGACCGCGCTCGCGAGCCGGAATGATGTCGCCGATCACGGCGAAGGCGATCGCGAAGAGACCACCGCCACCGATCCCCTGCAAGGCGCGGAATCCGATCAGTTGATTTAGGTCCTGGCTCACGCCGCAGAGGGCAGACCCGATGATGAAGATGACGATGGCGGCCTGAAAGATGACGCGACGACCGTAGAGATCGGAAATCTTGCCCCACAGTGGAGTCGTCGCCGTGGAGGTCAGCAGGTAGGCGGTCACCACCCACGAAAGGTCTTCGAGACCACCGAGATCGCTGACGATGCGCGGCAGGGCGACACCGACGATGCTCTGGTCGAGGGCGGCGAGGAACATGCCAGCCATAAGACCGGCGAGGACGACGAGAATCTGCCGGTGGGAGAGATAGGAGTTGCCCTCGGAGCTTGGCATTGCGGTGGGCGTGGCTTGCTGATCGGTCATCGAGGAACCCTGACGAACATGCTGACACGGAGCGGAGGTCAGCTGGAAGTTTGATCTCGCGAACTCAAAGGGGCGGACATCGTCGTCCAGAATCGGAATGCGCATTCCGCATTGTCGAAATAGGGTATCATCAAAATTCATTCGAGTCGATGCATGAATCGTCGAGATGCACGTGATGTGTACTGCCACAACCGACCTTTTGGAAATCGTATCCGGAGTGCCTATTCCGTTTATGCGCACGTCGACGCACGGCAACGAAGCGTGAAGCCAGTGAGACGATCAGACGCGCGGCTCAATCGCGAACGCATCCTCGAGGCGGCGAAGCAGGTCTTCGCGGAACAAGGCATCGCCGCCGAGGTCAAGGACATCGCCGACAGGGCGGGCCTCGGCATCGGCACCCTCTACCGCAATTTTCCGGGCAAGGACGACCTTCTCGTGGAGGTGGTCCGCGGGCTCGCGGGAGAGATTGCGGCGGCGCTCGGCGAAGGCGAAGACGAAGCCGATCCGATCGCGGGTTTACGCACGGGTCTTGTGAACGTGTACGGCGTCGCCGCCAATTACGGTTGGTTGTTGCACGCCAAACTCAACCAACAATTGCCGCGAGGTGTTCAGACCACGCTTAAACCGCCATATGAGGATTCCCGATACCAGGCCGTAATCCGAATGGTTGAGCGCGCCAAGGCACAGGGTCTGATTCGACCTGAAGTCGATCCTAACCTGATCCTGGTGCTCATGTTTTCAACCATCGGGCCGTTGCTGCATATGCCGGTCGGTTCCGGTTGGTCGGGCGAAGACCTCGCCTCGACCGTGCTCGATATCGTCCTCAACGGGGTGGCGACGCGGCCGCCCGCTTAGCCGGGCGTCGCCTGACGGCGCGAGGGCTACACTTGCACCAGCGCTCTCGCGCTCCTCGTCTCCGGCCAGTCTCCGGACGATCTCCGCCGATGACATGCACATTGCTACCCTACAAGAGCAGGAAGGTTCAGGCGTTACTTAATGACAGACAACGGTATTGGCACGCTCACCCAGGACCAGGTGCTCGATGCGCTCAGAGGCGTGTCGGAACCGGCGACTGGTCGCGGGCTGGTCGATCTCAAGCTGATTCCCAATGTCCAGATTCATGGCCGCGATGTTCGGCTTACGATCGAACTGCTAAGCCCAATCAGCTCGACGCGCGAAAAGATCGAGCGCGATGCGCGTGCCGCGCTGGGCACGATCGGCGGGCTCGGCCAGGTCGCGATCGAGTGGCGAACGAAAGTAAGGGCCAGTGGAGGCGGGCGCACGGATGCGCAACCGATTCCGGGCGTGAAAAACACGATCGCGGTGGCTTCCGGCAAGGGCGGCGTCGGCAAATCGACGGTCGCCGCCAACCTCGCCGTCGCGCTCGCCCAGGCTGGCGCGAAGGTTGGCCTGCTCGATGCCGACGTCTACGGTCCCAGCGTGCCGATCATGATGGGCGTCAGCGAGAAGCCGCTGATGAAGGACAACAAAATCGTCCCGCTCGAGGCCCACGGTGTGAAGATCATGAGCATTGGCTTCATTCTCGACCCGACCAAGGCGCTGATCTGGCGCGGGCCGCTGGTGGCGCAGTTGATCAACCAGTTCCTGAACGATGTGAACTGGGGCGATCTCGATTACCTCGTGCTCGACCTGCCGCCGGGCACGGGCGATGTGCAGTTGACGCTTGTCCAGAAGATTCCGATCGCCGGTGCGGTCATCGTGACGACGCCGCAACAGGTGGCGCTGGCCGATGCGGTCAAGGGACTGAAGATGTTCCAGGAGGTGAAAACCCCGATTCTGGGCATCGTCGAAAACATGAGCGGCTTCATTTGTCCGGATTGCGGCAGCACGCATCCCATCTTCGGCGAAGGCGGTGGTCAGCGCACCGCCGACGAGAACGGCGTCGAGCTCCTGGGCCAGATTCCGATCGAGCCGGGGATCAGGGCCGGCGGCGACGAAGGCACGCCGATTGTGGCCGAGGCGCCGGAATCGGCCACCGGACAGGCGTTTTCGCGCCTCGCCGAGCGGGTGGCGACACAACTCGCGGTCCAGGCCGTAGCGAAGCCCCGCAAACCGACGATCATGCTCAAGACGGTGAGTTAGACGGTGAGTTAGTTAGTCGACAGGAAGCCTCAGCGACCGAATCCGTGCACGAGACGCCACGCCCCTTTGGTAGTGGAGGATCTTGTGTTCTCCATTGACGTGCCGATGCCCCGAGTTGTGTGCTTGCACGCCGGTTGGCCGCCACAAGAGCGGTCACTTCCAGGGTAGCTGAGGACCAGGCTGCCTCTTGACTGTTGACGACGGAAGAGTTCATGCTTCATCCTCCGTCCGAATGACAATAAAAACGTCGCACCCTTTACGGATTCGTGTCCATTGCATCATGTCCGGGTTGCGCTGCCACCGCACAACGTGAGGGTCGGCATTTGCATGCTCCGACCCTCACTCATGCCGTATTCATTTTGCTCCTGGTTGATTCCGCGAACCGTCGCGAAATCCCGATGCGCCTCGATACCCCTGAGCGGCTCGTCCGAGGCTCACCCACCATTCGATTGGTTCGATACCGCCCCCTCCTCGCGTCTCACATCGTGCCTGCGTATCGCCAAATTACTCCACCGCCTCAATCGCTCCGTCCGTATCCAATGAGATCGTGGCAGTCTGGAAAACTGCTCCTCCA
>JACCUV010000059.1 GCA_013698495.1 Chloroflexia bacterium | reverse complement strand
GGCGTAGGGCGCGCCGCGGTTGACGAAGTCCTCCGGAAGGGCAGCGAGGCGATCCCGAACGACCGGGTTTCGGCGCCGGGTCGAAGCAGCGGCCTGGTCGTGGAGTGTCCCGCTGGCGGCGAGTTCGGCCGCGATCGCATCGCGGCCCCCATTGAGACCCTTGGTCAGGGTCACGACTTCATGGAGTTTCTGCTCGGCGAACGCCAGCCAGCCTTTGACCTCGGAATCGAGGCCCGATTCCTGCTCGACGTCGTAGGGGACGTGCTGCAGTGAGCATGAGGTTGAGACGTGGATGCGATCGTTATCGACATGGTGGGCGAGTTCCTGGAGCGTTGCCAGCTTCGCGTCGAGGTCGGCGGCCCAGATGTTGCGGCCATCGATCACACCGGCGACGAGCACCTTGTCCGCCGGGAAACCCTTGCTGGCGATGAAGTCAAGGTTCCTGGAACCGCGCACGAAGTCGAGGCCGACACCCGCGACCGGCAGGTTCACCAGGGTGTCGTACGCCTCTCCGACGTGGTCGAAGTACGTCTGGACGATGATCTTTGCGCTTCCGCTGGCCACGGCGATGACGTCGTAGGCTCGGCGCAGGGCATCGAGCACGCCGCCGTTGAGATCGGTGACGAGAATCGGCTCGTCGAACTGAATCCATTCGGCGCCTTCCGCCGCGAGCCGGGCCAAAATCTCGACGTAAACGGGAAGGACGCGGTCGAGCAGTGAGAGTTTGTCGAAATGCTCATCCTGCGACTTGCCGAGGGCGAGGAACGTGACCGGGCCGATCAGTACGGTCTTGGCGTTGACGCCAGCTTCCCTGGCCTTGGCGAGCATCGCGAATGGTTTGGATCCCTTGAGACTGAACGTCGAATCGGGATGCAACTCGGGCACGATGAAGTGGTAGTTGGTGTCGAACCACTTCGTCATTTCCATCGCCGGAACGTCGTGGACGCCGGTCCGGCCACGGGCCATTGCGAAGTAGGTGTCCATCGCGCCGGAGTCGTCGTTCGGTCGGTAGCGCTCGGGGATGAGACCGAGCAACGCGGCGGTGTCGAGCATCTGATCGTAGAAGGAAAAATCGTTGACGGGGACGATGTCGATCCCGGCTGACCGTTGCGTGGCCCAGGCGGTGGTGTAAATTCCCTCGGCCGTGGCGAGCAGGTCATCCTCGCCGATCTTGCCCGACCAGAATGCCTCCAGCGCTTTCTTGAGTTCGCGGTGTTTGCCGATTCGCGGGTATCCCGGAATAGTGGCGACTGCCATGGTTCTCTCCGTGCAGAGTGGCCCGTGCGCAGGACCCGGATTCCATGTCCGGCGACGCTCGGGAAGATCGTGAACGTCGTCGAGGAGACAACGTCGGATCGCTCCAGTATACCTACTCAATGATTGAGTAACTGGGTTTTGACAGGGCGACACGACCTTCCAGACATCCGCCGACGTCCCATTGAACAATGCGCAGCGCGTAGAATTGGGTGCATCGCGTTGGATTCCCCGACCCGCCGGCCGCTTCAACCCGGATCATTGATCGAACAGCACCGAACGAACGGAACGAGGGCCAGGATGACGTACGACCCACACGGAACGCAGGACATTCCGATCGGAACGCCGGTGATCGGATTCGACGGCTCGGAACTGGGAGAGGTCCGCGAGAGTCATCCCCACTACCTGCTGGTTGGTCGGAAAGGGCAGCACGACGATCTGGAAGTGCCGGTCCACGCCATTATCGGACTGGTCGACGGCAAACTCCAGGTTTCGGTCAACCGGGAAGCGGTCTCCAGTGTCGACAATGAGGAAACCGCCCATCGCCTCAACGAAGAGCCAGGGACCAACTGAGGTTGCCTGCGCCGAGTAAGGGTTCGTTTGCGCCCGCAATCCAAACTTTCGAACTGACCAAGACGTATGGCGCGAATCGTGGCATCCGCAACGTCAGCCTAACGGTTGAACGCGGTGAAATTTTCGGGTTCCTGGGGCCGAACGGCGCCGGGAAATCGACGACACTCCGGACCCTGCTCGGATTCCTCAAACCGACCTCCGGGCGGGCCGAGGTGCTCGGACTCGACGTCCTGGCCCATGCGGTTGAGATTCACCGTCGCCTCGGCAACCTGCCGAGCGAGTTCAGCCTCGAAGATCGGATGACCGGGTTCGAGCTGATTCGATTTCATGCCAGGTTACGCCGCTCGGGAACCGAAAGTCTCAAACGCGCGCGGGATCTTGCCGAACGCCTTGACGCCAACCTGGAGATGCCGATGCGCCGCCTTTCGCGCGGCAACAAGCAGAAGATCGGGATTATTCAGGCGCTCTTTCACGAACCTGAGTTGATCGTGCTCGACGAACCGACCAATGGTCTCGATCCATTGATGCAGGACGTGTTTCTTTTAATCCTTCAGGAAGCGCGGGATCGGGGTCAAACCGTGTTCTTTTCATCGCACGTGCTGTCGGAGGTCGAGCGGGTGGCGGATCGAGTCGGGATCATTCGCGATGGCGAATTGGTCGCGGTCGACGATCCCAATGCGCTGACGAGAAGGGCGTTTCGCTACGTGCGGATCCAGTTCGACGGACCACTCGACAGCGGGATCGTTCAGGAGATTGCTTCACTGCCGGGCGTCGATCGATTCGAGTGCCACGGCACGACGCTCAGTTTCACGATCGGCGGCTCAATGCACGAGCTGCTCCAGCTTGCCACTCAGCGCTGCGTCATCAGCTTCGATGCCGAACGACCGCCGCTGGAGGAACTGTTCCTCTCGTACTACGAAGACGACTCGGAATGAGGGCCAGCTTTCGGGGCGTCTCCACCCGCTCGACGTTGTGGCCATATACGCGGTTCCAATACGGCGCTCATCGCAAAAACGCAATCCTGTGGACAATTGGCCTGACGATCTATTGTGGGTTGATTGTCGCGATCTATCCTTCGGTGAGCGACGCGATCGACATTTCGCTGATTCCGGAAAATCTGCGCGCGGCGTTCAACATCAACGACTTCACGCAATTGGCGTCGTTCCTGTCGAGTGAGTTGTTCGGAGTGATCCTGCCTTTGATCTTGCCATTTTTCGGGATCATCATCCTGTCGAACGTCGTTGCCGGCGCCGAAGAACGCGGACGCCTGGATGTGCTGCTGGGCAATCCTATTCCGCGCGTTCACCTCATCGTCGGTTCGTTCGCGGTGGTGGCGAGCTACCTGCTGGCGCTGGCGGGCGTGATTGGCGTGGTGGTCTGGATCGTGGCCAATCTGCTCGATCTCGAACTCGCGGCGCGGCAGTCGATGCGGGCGGCGTTCGCGCTGTGGCCGCTGACGCTGGCGTTCGGAGCGTTGGCGCTGGCGATGTCGAGCGTGGTCCGGCAGCGGGCGGTGGCGCTGGGCGTGCCGGCGGCCGTGGTGTTCCTGATGTACCTGATCAACGTGATCGGCAAACTCGCGCCATCGGTTTCGGGAGTGCGATTCATGTCGGCCCACCATTACTACGGCACGGCGATCACCGAAGGTATCTGGTGGGCCGGCGCCTTGGTGTTGCTCGTGGCGTCTGCAGCGCTGGTGACCTTTGCGGCGGTCGCTTTCAACCGGCGCGACATCTACGCATAAGGCAAGTTATCGCACCGCCATTTCAAGGTGGCTGACGTCGGTGACGGTTTCGATCGTCCAGTCACTGGCGTCGTGCAGAAGCGTGGTGCGGGCGGTGTTGAGGATGACGGTGATGCCGGACCCGACATCCCCTCCCGAGATTGACGTCAGCACCGCGTTCATCAGCCCCCCGTGGCTGACGACGAGCACACGCTTGCCAGCGTGTCTCCGGGCAATGCGTTCGAGCGCGGCGTTCGCGCGTTGGGCCATGACCTCCCATGGTTCGAGGCCCGGCCAGTCGGGACCCTCCCATCTCGCCTCGCGCTCCGCGAGGGTGAGGCCCTCGGCTTCGCCATAGCCGCGTTCGCGAAGATCGGGGTCCTGTTCGATGTGGCCGAGTTCTGGCGAGGCGTCGGCGATCGCCTGGGCGGTTTGAAAGGCGCGGGCCAGCGGGCTGCTGACGATCGCGTCCCAGGATTCGCCGGCGATGACCTGGGCGACGAGTTTGGCCTGCGCCAGGCCGGTCGCGTTCAACGGGGTGTCGGCCCAGCCCTGGTAGCGATTGTTGCGGTTCCAATCGGTTTCGCCGTGACGGACGAGGCAGATGGTGGTGGTGGTGGATTCGGGGGGCACGCGGTTTCCTTCGGGGTTGACATGGACGGTGCACAGGGTCGACACGGGGTCGACCCCTACGCGGGCGCCTCACTGCTGAGCAGGGCGATGGCATGGTCGAGGCGGTCCCTGACCCGATCCTGCCCGATTGCGGCCAGGGTGTCAAACAGGCCGGGGGACTGGGTCCGCCCGGTGACCGCGACCCGGATCGGCATGAAGAGTTGGCCGGCCTTGACGCCCAGTTCCCCGGCGAGGCCGCGGAGGCGGGCTTCGGTCGCGTCGTGGCTGGTGAGGTCGATGCCGGGCAAGGCATCGCGCACGGCAACGAGCATCGCCAAGGCAGCCTCGGGTTCGACCTTCTTTGGCACGAGCATGGCAGCCTCGTACGGCTCAAGCTCGTCTCGCAGGAAGTAGGACATCAGGTCGGGCGCTTCGGTCAGATGCCTGATTCGATCCTTGAGCAAACTCGAGGCGACCAACACCTCCTGAAATCGCGGGTGCGTGGCGTCGCGCGGTCCATCGTCGATCGTGCCGGCCTCGATCAGGAACGGCAAGACGCGGGCGGCGAGATCGTCGACGGTGATGTGGTGATTGATCCATTGCTGGTTGAGCCAGTCGAGCTTGTCGCGATCGAAGGTGCTTGGCGCGGCGCTGACACGCTCGATCGTGAAGTGCTCCAGCAAATCGTCCATCGTGAAAAATTCGGTTTTGCCGTCGAGACTCCAGCCGAGCAGGGCAAGGTAGTTGAGCAGGGCCTCGGGCAGGTAGCCGCGCTCCCGGAAATCGGCGAGCGCGGCGCTGCCATCGCGTTTCGAGAGTTTGCCGCCGGACGGGGAAAGAATCAGGGGCATGTGGGCGAAGATCGGCATCTCGTAGCCAAGCGCCTTGTAGAGCTGAACATGAATCGGCGCGGTCGGAATCCACTCCGGTCCGCGGGTGACGTGCGTGATGTCCATTTCGTGGTCGTCGACGACGACGGCGAGGTGATAGGTGGGGTAGCCGTCCGATTTGAGGAGGACGAGGTCCTCGATCTTGTCGTTCCGGAAGACGATTTCGCCGCGGAGGAGGTCGATGAAGCGGGTTTCGCCTTCGAGGGGGAAGGTGATCCGGACCACGAATGTTTCACCGGCGTCCAGCTTTGCCTGAACCTGCTCGACCGAGAGGTCGCGGCAATGGCGGTCGTAGCCGGGTGGGAGGTTGCGTTTGACCTGATCGTCACGGACCCCCTGAAGGCGTTCGGGAGTGCAGAAGCAGCGATAGGCATGACCGCTCGCCAGCAACTGCTCGGCGGCTTCGCGGTAGTGATGCTGGCGCTCACTCTGGACGTATGGCGCGTAGGGTCCTCCGAGGTCTGGTCCCTCATCCCAACCGAGTCCGAGCCAGGTGAGGCCATCCATCAGTCCCTGGGCGGAACCCTCGACGAAGCGTTTCTGGTCGGTGTCCTCGATGCGAAGGATGAAGGCGCCCTTCTTGCCGGCGCGTTTGGCCTGGCCGTGGGCGAAGAGGACGTTGTACATGACGAGCCGGGCGCCGCCGATGTGGAGCGAGCCGGTGGGGCTGGGAGCGAAGCGGACGCGGACCTCGTCGAGGCCGGGGGGGAGGGCAACGGCGGCGCGGGCCTCGGGCGAGTGGTAGTCGGTCATTCGGTGGGTCATCCTTTGGGGGAAGGGAGGTGGTGTGTCGAAAATACGGCGTTACGTAACCGCGGAGGAGTGATGTAGCGCGTCCGGCGAGCATGTATAGCGAGGGCGGGTAACCTCTGCATCCCGGTTGGCCAGGCGTCTCC
>JACCUV010000374.1 GCA_013698495.1 Chloroflexia bacterium | reverse complement strand
TGGAGGATGCCCAGTTCTTTTGGGATTGGGCGACGATTGGCACGCCGGTGCTTTGCCGCACCGTCTGAACAATCGCCCGCGGAGCGCTGTCCTGACCTCCTTCCTCGCGAGGCTGAGCAACGAGCCGGTTTGGCCAATCCATGACAATCGTGGCATATTGCCACCGGACGATAGCGCATCCAGCCTTCGTCGGGCTGGACTTGAATGCGCTCCTGAGGAGTCTTCGGGACGTTGATTTAGGGGTGTTTGCCGCACTTTTGCATCATGGTTTTCACTTGCGGCTAACCCACGACGACGCAAGATCTCGGTTGGAACTCGCTATGCCCGACCATCCAAAACCTTTCTCATCGGAATGGATGAACGCCCCGGCCGTGTCTTCGGAACCGCCCCGGCGACTTCAGCGTGCCGCCAATCGGCGGTTGGTTTTGTTTTTCGGGAAATTTCCGGGGGAACGCGCCTTGACGATCATGGTCGTCGTTGTGCTGACGCTCGGATCGTTCTGGTTTGCCGGTCCACGCGGCGAGGCCCACACGCCGGTCGTGAGCAATTTGATCGCGCGCGTGCCAGACACGCCGCAGATTCAGTTTGCCGATCCGAAACCAACGGCAGGGGCCGACATCTCAACTGAGTCGTTTCAGGTAACCGGGAACGAAGCCGACAGCGCCGAAACCCAGGTTGTGCCAGAACTTCAGTTGCAACCGGCGCCAGTTGAGGAAGCCCCAACGACAGCGGGCGGACTTCTGCCGGGTAACAGGATTCTTGCCTTTTACGGGTTTCCCGGAAATCCCGAAATGGGCATGCTCGGTGAATATGACATGGGCCGTTTGCTGGAGCTTCTCCGCGAGCAGGCGATCGAGTACGAGGAGGCGGACCCCTCCACCCCGGTGCTGATCGCCTTTGAGGTGATCGCCTCGGTCGCCCAGAAATCACCGCAGGCCGATGGCAGCTACCTGCTGGACACGCCCACATCGGTGCTCAACGAGTATGCCGATTTCACCCGTGAAAATGACATCCTGCTGATCCTCGATGCCCAAATCGGGTATCGCACTGTGGAAAACGATGTCAAGGGAATGCGGCCGTGGCTGGCCCAGGAGCACGTTCATCTCGCGATCGACCCCGAATTCGCGATGGAGGAGGGCCAGATTCCCGGCGATCACATCGGCAGCGTCGACGCTATCGACATCCAGTGGGCGCAGCAATGGCTGACCGATCTCGCCCTGGAAGAAGGCGTCTCCCCCAAGGTCCTGATTGTTCACCAATTTACTGAGTCGATGATCACGAACAAGCATCAGGTGTTCCCCATGTCCGGCGTGCAGCTCGTGATCGATGCCGATGGCTGGGGACCGCCCGACCTGAAAACGGACGCCTACAACTATGTGAACAATGTCACGGCCGTCGAGTATGCGGGCGTCAAGCTCTTTTATAAGCTGGATGTTCCACTGATGACGGCCGAGGATATCGTCAATCTCGATCCATCGCCGTTGTTTGTGATGTATCAGTAGCCGCCAATCCACTCATTTCCGGCGTTAGCATCGGCCGAACGCAGGGTATGCTGTGGCATGCGGTTGAACGTTGCGCGTGTACGGCGAGACGGTGTGGCAAATGGCCTCCATGGAGCGATGTGAACAAATGGGGAAGATTTACATCCTCCCGGACCACGAAATCGAGCGGCTCCTGAGCACTGCCCTGGTCGGACGGATCGCCTGTTGCGCGACTGAATTCGATGGTGAGGCGCGACCGTACGTCGTTCCGTTGGCGTACGGCTACGACGGCGATAGCGTCTATGCCTTCAGTGGCCTGGGCCGCAAGATTCACATCATGCGCGCCCAGCCGAAGATCTCGTTCGAGGTGGACGAGGCAATAGCCGAAGATCGATGGTCCAGCGTTATCGCCGAAGGCGACTACGAGGAGTTGCTGGCCGAGGACGCGCGTCGTCAGGCCCACGCCGTGATTTTTGGTAAGCACTCCCCGTTTCCGGATTTCAACCCGGAGCAGATCGTCTATCGGCTTCGCCTCAGTCGCAAGACTGGCCGGTTCGAGATTCCCGACG
>JACCUV010000312.1 GCA_013698495.1 Chloroflexia bacterium | reverse complement strand
GCGTATCCTCCGATCCGGAAGCGCTGGACCGGGAACTGGCGCGACTCGAGTCTCGGCTAAGCGAACCGATTGACGACGACGAAATGGTCGCCGTGTTGGAAGCCTACAATCGCACCCTCACGAGACTGGACGAGGGCGGAGGTCGCGATCCTGGGGCCGTGATTGCCGAACTTCTCTCGGGGTTGCGCCTTCCAGAGCGGCTGTGGCGCCTCCCGGTCGGCAACCTCAGCGGTGGCGAGAAGAAACTGGTGGCGATTGCGCGGTTCCTGTGCCAGGAACCGGATGTCTTGCTATTGGATGAGCCGGATAATCATCTCGATCTCGAGGCCAAGGTCTGGCTGGAACACTACCTCGCCACGTATCGCGGCGTGGTCGGCTTGATCACGCACGACCGCTACCTGATCGACCGTGTCGCCAACGAAATCGTCGAACTCGAGGACGGCGCGGTGCAAACCTATCCGGGGAACTACTCCGCTTTCCGGCGGTTGAAACAGGAACGGCTCGAACGCCAGCTCCAGTTGCGCGAACTGGAGGAACGTGAGTACCGAAAGTTGAAGTACAGCGCCGAGCAGCTAACCCAGTGGGCTCGCCAAAATCCGAAGTTCGCCACCCGCGCCGAGAATCAGCGCCGGAAACTCGCCGCGGAGCGTGAGCGATTGGACCAAACCCCGGTTCCCGTCCTCAACCGCCGCACGATCGACGTCGAATTCGCCGCCGAGCGTGGCGGGACGATGGTGCTGCACGCGGACAATGTCTCGAAGACCTACGACGGTCACGTCGTCTTCGAGCCGTTCGATCTCGAAATCCGCCACGGCGAGCGAATTGGGTTGATCGGACCGAACGGTGCGGGCAAAACCACCCTCTTCCGCCTGATCCAGCAAATGGAGCTGCCGTCCTCGGGCTCGCTGCGAACAGGGACCGCGATCGAGGTCGGGTACTTTGCGCAGGAGCACGAGTCGATAGACAAGTCACGCAGCCCGATCGATCTCGTCCGCCGGATCAAACCCCTTAACGAGCAACAGGCGCTTGGATTCCTGATCGGCTTCCTGTTCGACCGCGACGACGCGCTGCGCCCGGCTGGTGAGCTGAGCGGTGGCGAGCAGAGTCGCCTCCAGATCGCCTTGCTCATTCTCAGCGGCGCCAATTTTCTGCTGCTCGACGAACCGTCCAACAATCTCGACATCGATTCCGTCGAGGCCCTCGAAGAGGCGCTGCTCAAGTTTGGCGGAACGATCCTCGCCATCTCCCACGATCGGTATTTTCTCGACCGGATCTGCACACGGACGCTCGCCCTCGACAATGGTGTGGTTCGCGACTATCAGGGCTCTTTTACAACTGCACAGGACAGACCTGATCTTGGCGTTCCGTTGACGCGCGATCGCTTCGCCAGAGTGACCGCGTTGACCCGTGTCAAGGGAGCCAAGGGGCGAAAATCTTAGGTCTCGCCCACCGGGCCCGTATACTTGGCGTGCACGAATTTGGCGACGTGAACGCAGGAACCAAACGCAGAACAGGAAACCTGATTGTCGGATCGCGACACCCCGCCCACCCGGTTGAACAACCATGGCCAACCGACGCCAACGCACGTCGCGGAACCAACGCTTCCCGACTCCGTCGCCGCCCCGCCAGAGGCAGCGGTCGAGGATACGGCCGGAACCGGCACCGCGATCGCGCTCGGTTGCATCGGCGCCACGCTCTTCCTGATCCTGATCGGTCTCATCTTCATCGGCATCACCCAACTCTTCGGCTGAGCTTTCATCGAATCGCAACATGGTTGAAATGGCGCCCGCGGTCATTTGGACACGTCAAACGGCCTCCTTCGTCGGACTTACAACGACCGCTCTGGTACACTTCCCGGTAGCGATAACACCGTTCGATCGTTGGTGCGCCTGTGTCACCTCAAGATTCCGATGACATCCAGTTCGCGCTGGAAGCAGATACCCTCGGTCGAACGGAACGGACAAACGGCATCAGGCGAGTATTGCTCCTCGTGCTGGCGCTCAATGTGCTGGTCGCATTCGCCAAGTTGGGCTACGGCCTCAAGAGCGGATCGGTGGCAATGAGCGCCGATGGAGCGCAATCGCTGCTCGATGGCCTCTCCAACGTGGTGGGTCTCGTCAGCATCGCTGTCGCCGCCCGTCCACCGGACGAAGAACATCACTACGGTCACGATCGCTACGAGACGCTGGCGACGCTTGTCATCGCGATGATGATGACCGTGAGCGTGCTGGAGATCGTGCGTAGCGCGATACGCCACCTCATTGCGGGGGATTCCCCGACCGTCGACGCCGGGTCGTTCATCGTGCTTGGATGCACGATGATCGTGAATATCGGAGTCGCCGCCTGGGAAACGCGCAAGGGTCGTGAACTCGAAAGTGATTTCCTGTCTGCCGACGCCAGGCACACGCTCAGCGATGTGGGCGTGTCGTCGGGAGTTATCCTCGGATTATTGGCGGTCCGCGCCGGTTTCGATCGTGCCGACAGCCTTATTTCTCTCGTCATCGCCGGTCTCATTGCCTGGACCGCGTGGACCATCTTGCGGAACGCATCGCTCGTGCTTACCGATGCCGTGCAGTCGGACCCGCGCATGTTGATGGCGGCAATTCTCGATACCGAAGGGGTGGAGACTGCGCACAAGCTTCGGGCTCGGTCAATGGGTGGGCGGCAGCTTGTTGAAGTGGACATAACAGTAGATCCAGGCTTGCGCGTGGATCAGGCTCACGATGTGGCCACCAGTGTCGAGCAAAGCGTGAAGCAGGTCGCTGGCTGGCGGGCACAGGCACTGGTGCATGTGGAACCCGCCAT
>JACCUV010000306.1 GCA_013698495.1 Chloroflexia bacterium | reverse complement strand
GCAGGAGCCCAAGCCGGTCGGTCACGAGGCGGGCGACGGTGAGTTCGGCGGGGCGATGGTCTGCGCTTTGAAAACGTTGACCGGGAGATAAATAGGTCGTGTGGTTGAGTCGTCGAGTTGACGTCGCCATCCGATGATCTCCAATCGCAATTCGTCACGCTTCGTTGCGTGGGAACTCCGGGCTACCTCTGGCATGAGTGCGAGTCAAGGATTGAGGCAGGACCAGGTGGCCAGCGATGGCCATCGACCCTCTCCAATTGCGATTCGGGAATCTGGCGCCGAAGTGTTGTCGCGCCTCGCGACTGCTCGTGAGAGAATTCACACTCTAGATACGATGCCTGTCCCCGTTCTGTCAACCCCCTTGCTCTGTGCGACCGGGTCCACACGGCGTTCCGGCTCGAGCGCCAGTCCACAAGTGCGGATTGGTGCCTGGATTCCTCAACCAACATGCGCAAGTCGATCTGGAGCGATAGACTGGTGGAAACGGCGCCTGGCCGCGGATCGCCAGCGATCCGGGCAAGTAGCAAACCACGATGCGGAGACTGAATGTCCCTCGGCTGGCGCCCAAGGGACTCCGAGGGGGAAATGGCAGACGAGGCAATGCAACCGATGGGCGCCACGCTTGCGGGTATCCGTGCGGTCGCCAACGACTATGTTGTGCTCATGAAACCGGGCATCATGACCCTCCTCCTGGTGACGACGCTGGGGGCCATGTTGGTCGCGGAGCGGGGAATCCCCGAGTTCGGCCTCGTGCTGGTGACACTCATGGGTGGCGTGCTGACATCGGGTGGCGCGAACGTCCTGAACTGCTACCTTGATCGCGATATCGATGCGATTATGAGCCGCACGAAGAATCGGGCCACGGCCAATGGACGGATGTCGCCTGCAGCCGCCCTGACCTTCGGCATTTCGCTGACGATCGCGGGCACGCTTCTGCTCGGGTTTGCGGTCAACTGGCTGGCGGCCGGATTGGCATTGGCCGGGAATCTCTACTATGTCTTTGTGTACACGCTTTGGCTGAAGCGCCGTACTCCCCACAACATCGTGATCGGCGGGGCCGCCGGGGCGGTGCCGCCGCTCGTCGGTTGGGCCGCCGTGACGGGCACCCTCTCGGCGCCGGCCTGGATTCTGTTCGCGATCATTTTCTACTGGACTCCGCCGCACTTCTGGGCGCTGGCGCTGCTCAAGCAGGGCGAATACGGACGCGTGGGAGTACCAATGCTCCCGGTCGTGGCCGGTGAAGAGGAGACCCGTCGACAGGTCTTTCTCTACACGATTCTGCTGACGGCGGTGACACTGCTGTTGGTCCCGTTCGGGATGAGCTGGATTTACTTTGTGGGGGCAGTGGCGCTGGGGGGCTGGTTCCTGATTCTGGCATGGCGTTTGCTCCAGCGTCCCAGCAAGGCGTTGGCGCGCAAGACATTCTTTTACTCGATCTGGTATCTCGCCGGCCTCTTCGCCGTGATGGTCTCCGACCGCTTGATGCTCGGTTAGTGGAGTGTCAAGCATTAATTGACACGTCCTCAATCCGTCACTCTGACGAAGGAAGAGCCCCCGGCGAAGCCGGTCCGCGTCAGCGGAAGATCAATTCCGGCTACACCAAAGCTCCGACTTCGTCGGAAGCGCTTTGCGCGGTACCCAGCGGGGCCACCCTTCGCTGGCGCTCAGGTTGACAGCGAGCCGTTGGTGAACATGTCAAATTACGCGTGACACGCCACGAAGCGGACCGTGACGTAAATCTCCGCCGGCGACACGTGTTCCGCCGGAGCCTGCCTTGAGCTTCCCGATCGGAACTCCTGGATCATCGTCGTCAATCGGCCAGGGCGTGCGCAAGTAATGGCGACGACTCAACCGCCGATCCGGCCGGCTCGGCAATTCGCTCACCGAGTCCGATCCCGTAGTACACGAACCCTTCGCGGGCCACGCGCGCCGGATCGTAGATGTTGCGGCCGTCGAATATGAGATGCTCGGAGAGTTCGATCCGCATCGTGTCCCAATCCGGACTCTTGAACTGCCGCCACTCGGTGCAGATCACGAGCGCGACGGCGCCCTTGAGCGCGTCGTCCCGGGTTTCGCAAAGTTGGAGGTCATCGCGCTCACCGTACTTCGCCTTCGTCGTGTCCATCGCTTCCGGATCGTAGGCGCGCACGCGGGCTCCCGCCGCCCACAGTCCCTCCATGATCACCCGGCTCGCGGCGTCCCTGATATCGTCGGTTTTGGGCTTGAATGCGAGACCCCAGATCGCGAAGGTCTTGTCCTTTACCTTCCCATCGAAGTGATCGAGGATCTTGTCCAGCAGAATCCGTTGCTGCCGCTTGTTGACATCTTCGACCGCGGCCAGCAGTTGGGTGTCGTAGTCGTAGTTGAGGGCGGTATTTTGCAGGGCGCGGATGTCCTTCTTGAAACACGAGCCGCCATATCCGATGCCCGCGTAGATGAAATCGTAGCCAATCCGCGAATCCGAGCCGATGCCGATGCGCACGCTTTCGATGTTTGCGCCGGTGCGCTCGGCAATGTTCGCGATCTCGTTCATAAACGAAATCTTGGTCGCCAGCATCGCGTTGGCGGCGTACTTGGTGAGTTCAGCTGAGCGCGTATCCATCACGATAATCCGATTGTGATTGCGGTTGAACGGATGATAGAGCTGGCGCATGAGTTCGATGCTGTCCGCATTCTCGGCCCCGACCACGATCCGGTCCGGACGCATGAAGTCGTCGATCGCCGCGCCCTCTTTGAGGAACTCCGGATTGCTGACGACATCGAAGGAGGGATTGACGCCACGGCGATCGAGTTCCTCCTGAATCGAATACCGAACCATGTCGGCAGTGCCCACCGGTACGGTCGATTTGTCGACAACGAGGGCCGGTTTCGAGAGGTGGGCTCCGATCGTGCGCGCCACGGTCTCGACATGTCTGAGGTCCGATGAGCCATCCTCGTTCGGTGGGGTGCCGACGGCGATGAAGATAATCACGCCATGGTCGACCCCGGCGGCGGCGTCGGTGGTGAACCTCAACCGACCGGCGTGCGTGTTCTGCTCGACAAGTTCGGCGAGCCCCGGTTCGTAGATGGGAATCTCGCCCCGATTCAAGGCATCGATCTTGGCCTCGTCGACATCGACGCAACAAACATGATTGCCGCTTTCGGCGAAGCACGCGCCGGTCACGAGCCCGACATACCCGGTTCCGAAAATGGTTAGTCGCATTCTGGCGTTGCCTTTGCTTTGACGAATACTTGCGGCAATCGGACGGCGATTGCCCTCCGGCGCGCTGACCGACTCCACTGTCGTTAACAGAGCATGCCATCACGGCAAAAAATACGCTTGTGTGGCGAAGATATCGAGCGCCCCGCTCACTTCGGACGCCTCGCCGGCTACGCGCGGTTGGTCACCGGATTGGAAAGCACGCCAACGCCGCCGACCTCGACTTCGATCGTGTCGCCAGCAGTGAGCGCGCCGACCTTGTGCGGTGTGCCGGTCATGATGATGTCGCCTGGGTTCAGGGTCATCACGTCGCTGAGGAACTGGATCAGGAACGGGACGCCGAAAATCAGACCGTCGGTATTGTCGTCCTGCCGGAGTTCGCCGTTGAGTCGCGACTGCACGATGAGATTGCCCGGATCGAGCTCGGTCTCGATCGCGGGACCGAGCGGCAGATAGGTGTCGTAGCCCTTGCCCCGAATCCACTGGATGCCGGCAGCCTGCTGGACACGATCCGAGACATCGTTGCCGGCGGTGTAACCCAGCACGTAATTGAGCGCGTCCGCTTCGGCGACACGCTTCGCCGACTTGCCGATCACCACCACGAGTTCTGCTTCGTAGTGGGTTTCGTTTTCGGGGTAGGCGAGTTCGATCGCCGCGCCGGGACCAATGATCGCCGACTGCGGTTTCATGAACACGACCGGTTCGGTCGGCACTTCGCGCGTGGCGTCAAGTTCTTTGACGTGCTTCAGGTAGTTCATGCCGATCGCGATCACCTTGCCGGGTTCGATCGGGGCCAGGATCTGATTATCTGCGTATGGGCCAACTTCGGCGCCCTTGGTCAAACCTGCAAACACATTGCCCTCCCCCGCAAAGACCGTGTCGCCCTCGACGATCCCGAAGGCGGGTGCATTGGTGGCGGAATCGAGATAGCGAACGATCTTCATGGGGAACGAGACTCCTTCTGGCTTGGGGTCGATGGCGCGGGCATCGCATACGGGCCGTGTGTATCGAGCCGCGCTCGAACATGCTGGGATTGTACCCGCCACCCCCTAAACGCGCGACGCGCCCGTCGCAAAGAACGATCCGACCGGGGCGCCGTACCCGATGAATGTCCTAGAATCAGGCATCGTCCACTCGGGGCGCCGTTGCTCAAGGGTCCGAATTCCATGCCAGATCTACGCATTCGCATCGAACTCGGCGACCACGAAACGTCGGCGCCCCGGACCTTACTGGACGACGATGCCGCCCTCCAAATGCTTACTTCCGCCGAGATCACCGCTGCCACCCTCGTGCCCTGGGGATCGAACTACACATTCGCCGTCGCGCTCAAAGACGACAGCGGCGCTAACCACCTCGGCATCTACAAACCACAAGCCGGAGAGCGCCCATTGTGGGATTTCCCGACCGGCACGCTTCACCAGCGCGAGTACGCCGCATACCGCCTGAGCCGGTGGCTGGAATGGAACTTCGTTCCCCCAACGGTGATCCGTGATGGTCCCCACGGCGTGGGAAGTCTCCAGCTCTACGTCGAACCGAAGGACGATGTCGGTGACCAAGCCTCGTTCTGGGGCCGCCAGATTCTCCCGCTCGAGCGCATCGTGATGTTCGATCACATCGCCAACAATGCCGACCGCAAGGCCGGTCATTGCCTGGTCGACGTTCGCGATCGAATCTGGGGCATCGACCATGGTCTGACCTTTAACGTCGATCCCAAATTGAAAACGGTGCTCTGGCAGTTCTCCGGCGAACCTGTCGACAGGTCGATTCAGACCGACATTGGCCGGTTGCTTTGCGATGACGCCGAAGTCATTTCCGAACTTGCGGATATCCTGCATCCAACCGAAAACGATGCTCTGCGGCATCGGGTTCGCCACCTCCTGAACATCGGCCGGTACCCCATCCTCGATCCGCACTACAACGTGCCGTACGGTTGGTGGTGACGGTCAGGCGGTGAGGGCAGGAACAGGTTGAACCAAGTCCTGCTCGGCGCGCCGGATTCGTTGGCGGAATGTGACCCGGTTCATCACCGCCGGAATCGGTGTGGTCACGAAGAACGTGAGCCACACCATCCAGAGTTGACCAATGAAGAAGTGAACAAGCACCCACGACAGCAGCACCGCCAGCCACATCGCCGACGTCCCGAAGACCAACGGCGAGCGGGTATCACCGCTGCCGCGCAAGGCCCCGGCGTGGACCGTCCACGATGCCCAAAGGGGCAGTCCCAATCCAATCGCCTTCATCGCGGCCGATCCCTGATCGATCACGGCCTGGTCGTCGGTGTAGATGCGGACGATCTGTTCGCTGAAGACGATGTAGACGACGGCCGCGGCGCCCAGCCAGATCGTGGCCCAGCGATTGGCGATGCGCGCCGCTTCCCGCGCGTGGTCCGGTCGATTGGCGCCGATGCTCTGGCCGACCAGCGCCGTTGCCGCGATCGCGAACCCGAATCCCGGCATGATCGCCAATGACAACGAGTTGAAGCTGATCTGCTGGGCGGCCAGCGCCGGTGTGCCGATCACCGCCACAATCGAAATGATCACCGTGAATCCGGCCGAGAGCAGCATTTGTTCGATCGCCGCCGGTACGCCAAGCCTGAGCAGTTGCCCGACGTACGAAAAGTTGGGTATCCAGGAACCGGGACCGCGAATCGTCACCCGCCTCGCTCCGAAGTACAGAATCCAGAGCATGATCGCGACCGCGGCGCCACGGGCGATACCCGAGGAGATGGCGCTGCCCGCCACTTCCATCCGCGGTAGACCGAAGTTGCCAAAAATGAGTCCATACGACAACACGATCTTGACCGCATTGGCGACGAGGCTGGCAACCAAAGGCGAGCGGCTGTCGCCCGCGCCACGCAGCACTGCACCGCAGACAAACGTCATCAGCAAAGTCACGATCATGCTTACGGTGATCTGGAGATACGTGGTCGCGTACTCCGCAACATCCGGTTCGGTATGAAACAGCCCGATCAACCCTGGCGCCGAGACATACCCGAGGACCCCCAGCGGAATCGAGAGCATCAGACCCCAAAGTACTGTTTGGCGAGCAAGGGTGTTCGCTCGCTCCCGGTTCCGGGCGCCAATTGCCTGCGAAATAAGGACGGTTCCGCCAATCGAGATACTCGAGAGGATGGCGATCATGAAGAACACGATTTCAAGCGAGACGCCGACTCCGGCCAGCGCGGCCGACCCGACGCGGGCGATCATCAGCGTGTCGATGATCCCGACCGCCGATTGCAGGAAGTTCTCGCCGATGATTGGCAGCGACAAGCCGAGCACCCGTCGTTGCGTCATCGGTGGGGCGTCAACCATTGCCCCGGCGGCAATCTCGCGTCCGGCAGCCGAAGGCCGGCCGGTCGCGGCGTTGTCGGTTGTGGTGGTCGTCATTGTGCGGTGTCCACGCCCTTGGGTAATGTTGGCATTCGTGTGTTTCCGATGCGCGCGTGGACTTTGTCCCAGGATCATGCAAGACGATGGTGTCCGCCAATCGCTTCGACGCTTGTCGATGGCGACAAGAGCGGTTTTCACCGATTGATTCCGTCTTTCAGCGTACCAGTGGAATGGGCCATACACCACAGGTCGCGAGGGCGCGTCGGTGCCGAATTGCGAAGCGGGGATTTCCCGTTCGCTTCCGTGACACCGCCGCCACGGCAGGGTAGGCTTGTCGCAGCGAGAACCTGCTGAAACGCGTCTTGGCGGTATGTGGGATGGGTTTGTTCGAGGGTTTGTGTAGTTGAGGAGTCGCCAGCCATGCATTCTGGTGGTGGTTGATGCGGTTGCCCGGATCGCGCCGCATGTGAATCGTGGCGAGATTGTGATAATATGTTCAAACGAAACAGGGGTGACGCTTGGTTGATCAATCGGAACCAAATCATCAGGTTGAAAATGCAAAGGTCATCGGTTTGGCGACGGCGCTCGGCTTCTCCGTTGTTGCGTCGCTCATCTTTTTCATCGTTCTTGGCATTTTGCTCGACCAGTGGCTCGACAAGAGTCCACTCTTCACGCTAATCGGAGTTGCGCTGGGGTTGGTTGGGGCTGGCTATCAACTTTACGAGCTTATTCTGGTCAGCGACAACAAACGCGAGAATGGACCGGTCGGCCGGACAATGGCACAGCGCATGGGCGCCAAACAACGCAACAAGCCGGAAT
>JACCUV010000232.1 GCA_013698495.1 Chloroflexia bacterium | reverse complement strand
CGTTCATGCCCCAGACGAGCATCGTGTTCGGGGACAAGGCGTCGCCGATCGGCAGTCCGCGCTGCATTTCGGGGAAGTCGCCTCCCTGCGACACGATTTCGACGGCGCCTGGCTGGACACCGGCCATTGCGAGGATCGGGGCCAATGGCGTGCCGACCCATTCCGCATTGCCGATCGAGGTGTTGCCCCATTGCGTGCCGGATGCGTTGGGCTCGTAGAATCCGCGGCTGTTTCCCGAGCACTCCAGGAACGAGGTGTAGGTCACGTTCTCCATGCCCTTGAGATCGTCGAGCGAGAGTTGCAGCGGCTCGTCGACGAGGCCGGTGATGTTGAGCCGCCATTGGGAAGCGTCGATCGCGGGGACAGGGCCATTGTTCCGGATGTAGAAGAGGTCGTTGGGGACGATGAAACCGTCGACAGCGTCGAGCGGGGTGCCGTAGTTGAAGGGATCGTACTGGATCAGTCGCTCATCGAGTCCAAACACCTCGCGCAGGTCGTCTCCCGGAGTCGCGGCGAGGACGGGGGTTGCGGCCGGGGTGGCGGCATCCTGGGCCAGACCCTCGTGGGCCAGGATCGAAGCGACCACCGGCGCCGAGAAGCCCGCGGCGGCGAGCCGCTGGACGAGCTGGCGGCGCGAAAGCGGTGACCGGTCGATCTCGTCAAGGTGCTGGCGCATTGACTGTTCCTTTCGTGGCACGGGTCGGTAGCCCGATATAGGTGTCCGGTGATGGTAGCGGATGGAAGCAGGTATTGGCAATGACTCTCTCAGGAGTCGGTCGTCACGGGATGGGCCAGATCGAGCATGAGGCCAGTGAACGCCCACTTCAGGCATGACCAAACGGAATTCCCGGCGGGAGCGCAACACGATGCATCGTTCCCCGTGGCGTACGCTGACCCTTACCGGCTTCGCCGCATCCAGCGGGGCCGGGATTCTTCCTTCGTCAAAATGACAATACGGCGGGCGGAGCAAGCTCCGCAACCCTACCAACGAGGATGTGCGCAGAGCTCGTCTTCATTCACTCACGGTCCCTCGGGCTACTCGACGATGAGGATGCCGACCATGCCGGCGGGAGCGTGCCCGGGGATCGAGCAATAGAACTCGTACTCGCCGGGTGCGGCGTCTTCGGGAATTTCGATCTCCACCATCTCGCCGTTTGGAAGATCGATCGCGACCTCCAGCTCATCGACCACGAAATCGTGCTCCAGCGCGCCGGTGTTGATCACCTGGATCGTGTCGCCGGGTGAGACGGTGACTTCCGAGGGCGAGAAAGCCAGCGAGTCGAGGGCCTCGACCGGGGCCGAAGCCTCGGCCGCGGAATCGCCACCCTCATCGGAGGCAGCCGGTGTGCCGCCATCGACCGGCGCGAACAGGACTCCGCAGGCGATGCGGTCGCCGCTGACGCCATCGGGATTGGTGGCAAGGTCGTCGGGATCGACGTGGATGACGAGCGCGCTGCCGTTGGCGCCGGCGAGGGAGTTTTCAGCGTCGGGCGCCAAGGTGACGCGGTCCGTGGTGAGGGTCAGTGTGCCGGAGCCATCATCGGCGACGGTGATGTTGCCGAGATCTCCAGCGTGGGCCTCGATGATATCCGCATCGGGGGTGGCTCCGGTGGCGGGACCAGGTCCATGCACGGCATCGGTTGGATTGAAGTGGTCTCCTGCCGAGGCGAAGGGCGTGTCGCCCTCGGGATCGCAGGCGCCCATTTCGTGGATGTGAATGCCGTGGTCGCCGGGTTCCAGGCCCTCGACCGTGACGGTGATCTCAACGCCGCCGTCCGATTCGGTGAGGATTGCGGACCCGACCGGTTCGCTGTCGACGTTGAGCAGTTCGATTTCCAGGGCGGACTCCGGTGAAGCGGCGGGTGTGGCGTCCTGGGCGATCGTGGGCGCGATGCTCGCCAGGACGAGGGCGCCGGCGGTGGCGATCACGGTTGCGGTTCGGCGAAGGGTCGAGAGTTTCGGAGCTGTTGGCGCGGTTTGCATGTTGCCTCCAGGTTCTGGCGAGAGTGTCGCATTGAGGGAGAGGTGTTGCCTCACTCGTAGTCTCCATCAGGGAGTTGGCCGCCACAAGGGCGGACACTACCACGCGTAGCCCTTTCGGATGGCGGCGGCGGCGGCGAAGCAAGATTCGTTGGTCACATGGCGGAGTTCGCTATTTGAGACCGCTGAGAGCGACGCCTTCGACCAGCTGTTTCTGGAAAAAGAGGAAGGCGATCAGCAGGGGGAATGTGGCCATGTTGGCGGCAGCGAGCAGGATGCCGGTGTTCGTAAAGAATTGCCCCTGGAAGAGGGCGATGCCGACCGGCAAGACCTGCATGTTGGCCGAATTCGTGACGGTCAGCGCCCATAGCAGCTCGTTCCACGAGTTGAGCATCGTCAGGAATCCAAAGGCGGCGAGCGCTGGTTTGGCCAGCGGCAGGTAGATGTCCCAGTACACCTGGAACGGATTGGCGCCCTCCAGTTTGGCCGCCTCGTGGAAGTCCCGCGGAATCCCCAGGAAATACTGACGCAGCAGGAAGACGCCGAACGAACTGAACAGCAACGGCACGATCAGGCCCTGATAGGTATCGAACCACCCGAGTTCGCGCATGATGATGAAGCGGGGCACGATCAGGACCTGGTCGGGCACCATCAGCCCGGCGAGCAGGACGAAAAAGAGGGCATCCCGGCCCGGAAACTTCAATTGCGAGAACGCGAATGCCGCCAGGGAGGCGATCACCACCTGGCCGACGGTGCGCGCGATCGTCACGACAATCGAGTTGGCGTAAAACCGGACAAACGGGGCGGTGTCGAAGACATCGCTGTAGTTGGCCCAGCGGATTTCGCTGGGGATCAGGCTCGGCCGGACCTGGAACAGATCGCTGAGTGGCTTGAGCGATGTCGAGATCGACCATATGAAGGGCGCCATAAACAGCAGCCCGACGGTGAGCAAGACCACGTGAAGTCCGATTCGGGTCAGCCGGTGCGAGATCGATTTGGGGCTCATGTGTAATTCACCCATCGCCGCTGCAAGCGGAACTGAATCAGGGTGAAGACGAGGATGATCGCGAGCAGGAACCACGCGACCGTGATTGCGTACCCCATCCGGAAATTGCGGAACCCTTCCTCATAAATGTAGTAGACGACCGTTGGCAGTTGATTGGATTGATCGATTCGGGTCATCACATAGACGAGGTCGAAAACCTGGAGCGAGAAGATGACGCCGATCACCGAAAGGAAGAATGTGGTTGGCGTCAGCAACGGCACTGTGATATCGCGGAATCGTTGCCACGAGCCGGCGCCATCGAGCGCAGCCGCGTCGTAGTAATCGCGGGGTATCGCCTGGAGTCCGGCGAGGAAGATGATCATATCGTAGCCGACACTGCTCCAGAGCAGGACGACGACAACCGCGATCACCGCGGTCTTCGGATCGGACAACCACTCCGGCCGCGGCAGACCCAGTCGACCTAGGGCCCCGTTGATCGGGCCGAAGGCAGGATCGTACAACCACTTCCAGATCGTACCGATCGCAACCGGCATCGTCAGCACCGGCATGAAGAAGAGCACCCGGTAGAACGCCCGAAAGCGGATGTTCGAGTTGAGGGCGAGCGCCAACGCCAGCGAGAAGACCAGGCGCAAGACGACATTGGGAACCGCGATCGCGACCGTGTTGCCCAGGGCGTTGCGGAACTCGGCATCCCGCACGACGTTGAGGTAGTTGTCGAACCCGACCCAGACTGGGGAGGAGAGCATGTCCCACGTTGTCAGGCTGAGGAGCAGCGAGGCGCCGAGGGCGATCAGGAAGAAGATCGCAAACCCGATCATCATTGGGGCGATCAGGAGGTAGCCCCATTTCGCTTCGTTGCGGGCCTGGCGGTTGGGCCGGAACGAGCGTCGCCGATGCCGTGTGGTTGAGGTTAGCTCCACGACGCTCATGGCAGTTCCCGCATAGGCTCGCGCCCCCCAAAAACGTCATTCTGACGAAGGAAGATTCCCGGCCCCGCCTGATTCTTCGCAACCTCAGAATGACGCCTGCTGTGAATCCGAATTCAAATCGTCGGCGATCCAGTGGGGCGGGAGGGCACATAGGCCCTCCCCTACGACCTCTGTTGCAGATGGACTTACAGGACGGCGTTGGCGGCTTCAGCCGCCTGGACGCAAATTTGGTCGGCCGGGATGTCACCGCTCCAACCCTGAATCACGACGCCCTGGATTTCGATTTGCCACTCGAACCCAACTTCCGGGTCGGGCACCTGTTGCGAGTAGTCCACGGCGTCGATGAAGACCTGCAGGTTCATATCCGGCGCGGCAGCCAACCATTGATCCTGGAGCCCGTTGTACGCCGGGATTGTGGCGCCCGACTCGCCGAGAATCCGCTCGCCTTCTTCACCGGCCAGGAACTTGACCAGCTCCTGGGCGGCTCCCGGATTCTGGCCACCGGTCCAGATCACATTGGCCAGTCCGTGAATCGCGGTCGCCCGCGTCCTGCCCTGTGGCAATGGCGCGACGTCGATATTGGCGTCGGCCTGGGAGTAAGCTCCCGCGCGGAACGAACCGCCGGTGAGCATCGCCACCTGGCCGGCCGGGAAGAGCGTATCGGCCACCGGGTTCGATTGCTGGATCGCGATCGAAGGCGTCAGCTCGTCGGTGAAGAAACCGGTCAGGAACTCGAATGCTTCGCAGGCTTCGGCTTCGTTGACGACGCACTCGGTGCGGTCGTCGTTGAGCAGGCGGCCCTCGTTTTGCCAGATGAAGTTGTAGTAGTTCTCCTGCCAGCTTGTCTGCAAACCGGCGCCCCAGATGCCGTTTTCCGCGTCGGTCAACTCCTCGGCGGCGGCGCGGAAGTCGTCCCAGGTCCAAGCGTCGGTCGGATACTCCACGCCGACCGCATCGAAGAGGTCCTTGTTGTAGAAGAGGGCGATCGTGTCGAAATCGCGCGGCAGGCCGTATTGAACGCCCTCATAGGAGTACATCTCAACCAGCGGCGCCGGGAACATGCTGGCGTCCGCTCCGCCATCGCCGACGATCTCGTCGATTGGCAGAAGTGAGCCACTGGCGGCATAAACGGGGAGGCTGGCCGAGTTGATCCAGAACACATCGAACGCCTCACCGCCGGCGACGCTCGTCTGCAGCTTGGTCCAATAGTCTTCCCAGGGTGTGATCTGCGGCTCGACGGTAATGTTCGGCATGTGCGCCTTGAAGGCGGCAATTTGCGCCTCGACCGCGGCCTGTTGGGCGGAATCCCAAAACCCGTAGGTGATAGTCACTTCTTCGCCGTCGTACGGCGTCGCCTGGGCGCGGGCCAGACTGGTCTGGGGCAAACCCGTCAGCGCCAGCGCCGAGGCTGCCCCCGCCGCGCCGACGAGTGTGCGTCGCGATAACCGTGTCCTGATCCTGGAATCCATTGTCGTTCTCCTGTCTCCGGGGCGGGCATCGATCACGCCCGACATTGGGCGCGTCTGACCCTTCCCACACCTGCATCAGCGAATGCCCCGCGTTTCCGGTAAGCCAGTTCCCCTTTCTCAGTCGAGGGATGAGAGAAGCACCCGTGGTTCGTTGTCGCGGTTCCATTGTGCGCCACGAATGGCCGCTTGTCTACGCAGCGCGGACTCGGCGTTTCCAAGCGACATACGACTCGGGAATCGCACCTCGAGATAGCCCGGTCGAGTCCTGACTTGCTGCATGGGAGCCACTAGAATGGAGCAATCGACCAACAAGATGCCGATTGACGAGGAGAACAACATGCCTGACGACAGCATCGAAGACGAGATTCGGGAAAACCAGCAACGCCAGGCCGAGAACGAGGCCAACGAGGACGATGGCTCGATCGTCGACGGTTTTGAGAAGGCGATCAACCCGCTCGTCGACAATTTCAACACCGATGGCGACGACGCCCCCGACGAGGATGATGTCGCCCGACAACGGCGGCTCAACGACGCGGCGCAACGGCCGGAGTAGGCGGGTCAATCCGTACAAGACGGATGGGCGGATCGATTCGAAGCAGGGCGGACCACGGTCCTCCACGGCCAGCGACCGCGGGCGGACCCATTCGACTGCGCTCAGGGCAGGCTCCAGGTCGGCGCCCCTACTCAATCCGGGTCACACGCTCGAGTGGCCATCAGTTGTCGAGTACGGCATCAAGGCGGGACTCCAGGTCGGCGGCAGACAATGCTCCCAGGTCAATGCTGGCGATCGCGCCGGTGGCGTCGATCAGGATTGTCGCCGGGTAGTCCTCGACGCCGTAGGGCCGCGAAACCTCCAGGTCGCGATCGAGCAGCATGAGGTAGCCAGCGCCATTGGCGTCGGCTGCCGCGTCGACCCGACCAGCACTTTCCCCGACATTAACGCCGACGATGCGGAGATTCCCGGCATAGGCCGTAGCGGCTTCTTGCAATGAGGGAAATTCGCCAGTGCACACGAGGCACCAGGTAGTCCAGAAGTGAATCAGCACCGGTTGGCCACGCAGATCGGCGAGTTCGACGATATCGCCATCGCTGGTTCGGAGCCGGAAGTTGGGCGCGGGATCGCCCGCGGCGAGCGAGGTGAGAGGCGGCGGCGGTTCACTGACGCCTGGTTGCGGAACGATCCCGAGCCCCGCGACCGGGTCGTGTCGACCGCGATCGAGCCAGATTGCGGCGAGCGCGAGCGCGACAACCAAACCGAGAACGCGCAACCGGTTGAGGTCGAGCGGAAATTCCGTACGTGCCGTGGGCGGCGGCGCCGGCGCCGTTGCAGAGGCCGGCGTGGGCTCGCGGGGCGGCCCGGGCGACGATCGCGCCACGTTTATGCGTGCTTCGGAAGGAGGGCCGACGGTCGTAGGGCTCGGTTGTGGGTCGAGGCGCGCTTGAGCTGGGCGGTAGGTGATGACCGCATCGCTCCGCGGCGAGGGATCGACATCGGGCACGACCGGATCGGCGCCTTCTGGCTGGTTGTCGGCAACCCCTGGCGGCGCCGGCGGACCATAGCGGACGGGCGGGTCTGACATGCGCGGTTGAACCTGCTCCTGACGGCGCCTGCCCTACGTCCGGTTGCGTGCGGGCGATCTGGATGTAAAGGATACAAGGACCGTGGCGTCTGGGCGATATCAGTGTCGAGAAAGTGAACGTACCGCCGCGGTATCCAGCAGGGCCGGGACTCCTCGTTCCTCGGAGTGACCGCCAGCCGGAGTGTCAGCCCACGCTTGTCTGCCTCTCGGGTTCGGTGGAATGTGGCGCAGATTGAGGCTCCCGGTGCGTTCGGTGTGGTAGAGAGCAGAACATTTGTTCGTTTTCCGGAAACGCACCGATCAGGAGAGCCTCCATGCTGGTTGCAGGACCATGGACCGAGACCGCCGCGCCAGGATCCGGAACCGACCAGTCGTACTGGCCGCCAGGCAGCCGCAGCGCCGACGACGATGGCCGGGTCGGGCGATACGCCGAGGCCCTCGCCTTTTATCACGGCGATCAATGGCCGGATCGGGCGCGGCGCGGGGAATCCCGGCTTGTGCTCAATTACGCCCGCGCGCTGATCCGGAAAACGGCAAGCTACGTCTTCCCCGGGGCGGTCTCGTTTGCGGCGATGTCGCCTGGCGACGAAGTTGACGCTCGAGACGCCGGGAACCACGCCGAGCGGCTGCTGGCGATACTGGCGACCGACCTCGACCTGGCGCGGCTCGACCTCGCGTTGGCGGTCGATGCCTCAGTGCTGGGCGATGCCGCGATCAAGGTGACGTGGAATGGAAAACGCGGTCGACCGCACGTCGCGGCGGTCGATCCGGGGTCGTTGGTGGCGCGATGGGCGGCGGACGATCCGCGATCGCTCGAATCGATGACGCATGTGTATGGATTGACGGGCGTCCAGGTTCGAGATCTGTTTCCGACGCTGGGGCAGGGCGGCCTGCTGGCGGAGCGGGTCTATCCGATCGTCGAACAGTGGTCCGACGAGCGTTGGTCGCTATCGATCGCCGGGCAACTGGTGCAGGATATCGCGAATCCGTACGGCTGGATTCCCTACGTGGTGGCCGCCAACAATCCCCGGCCATTCAGCTTCTGGGGGCAATCCGACCTCACCGATCTCGTCGATGTCTGCCGCGAAATCAACCAGCGAATGACGGTCCTGGCGCGCATCCTGGAGCTTTCCGGGGCGCCGATTGCGGTGCTCGAGAATGTGAGCGGTTCGGATGGTATTTCGGTCGGGCCGGGCGCCAAGTGGGAATTGCCGGAAGGCGCCCGGGCGTACCTGCTCGATTTGCTGCAAGGCGGCAGCAGCCAGATCCACCTCTCATATATAGACCAGCTATTCCGGGTGCTGCATGACCTGAGCGAAACCCCGCGCACTGCCTTTGGCGATTCCGGGCGCGATCTCTCCGGGACCGCGCTCGAGGTCGAGATTCAGCCGCTGGTGCAGAAGGTGGAGCGGATGCGCCGGATGTGGGATAGCGTGTTCGCGCGCCGCAATGCAATGGTGCTCGATTTGCTGGAGCGTTTCGGCGGTCACGATCTGCGGGGTGTTCGCCAGACATCGACGATTTGGCCATCGATCCTGCCGAGCGATCGCGATGGATCGGTGCGCAACGCCGTGTCGCTGGTGGAAAGCGGAATCCAGAGTCGCCGCTCAGCGATCGTGGCGCTCGGAAGCAATGATCCCGACGCCGAGCTGGCGTTGATCCGCGACGAGCGAGACCTCGCCAGCGCCAGCGACGATTTCCGACCGGCGGGGTTGACCGGCGCCACATGACCTGCTCGGGCTGCGTCGACATCGCCTCCACCTGGTCGCGTGGACTCCGGGCCTTCAGTTCCATTTTCAGGCGCGCGTTCCGGAAGTATTGGATGGCGAGCGTTATCAGCACAGCGGTGACCATCGCACCCATACCCAGGACAAACGTGATGCCCCAACCCATTTCACCCATGATGCCGCTCCTTGTGCGATGCGCGACGTTGCACCGCGACGTGTTTCGATCGTTGCCCGGAGCTTCTGTCGCTCCGGATCTGACTTCATGATCGCGCGCGACCCTAAGAACGCGATCAGAGGCGTCCCCAACGTCACCCTTCGCTGGCGCTCAGGGTGACGGCTCTTGGGGATGACGGCCGCTGCGGAGAAGCGGTCAATACGAACCACCTTCCATAGAA
>JACCUV010000206.1 GCA_013698495.1 Chloroflexia bacterium | reverse complement strand
CAGGAGCACGATCAGCATCCCGACCGCCGAGACAATCGCCATCCGCCGCGCCCATTTTGTTCGCCTGTCTTCCATAGTGTGCGCCTCGTACCCGCCGCGGCTGTTCGCCCGGAATCTGGGCAACGTTCTGTTGCGTATAGCTTGCCATGTCGCGAAAGCATTTTCCGGGGCAATCCGGTGTCGAAGCCGGATCGGAAGCATCCCCACCAGGCCGTCATTCTTCCCTTCGGTCAGAATGACGGCCTGAGGAGGTGTCAGCGAATGCTTGAGACGCCAGGTTTAAGAAGACGAGACAGGGCCGTCGAGTCAAGCCTGCATCGAACGCTCGCGAACCCATTCCTCGATCAGGTTGATTGCCGCCTCGCCTTCGGCCGAGAACGGCGCTCCCCCCGGCAACCTCGCCACGTACACCGCGCGGCCCCGCGGCAGCCAGGTCCCCAATCGCTGGGCGATCTGGCGGACCGTAGTGGGCGAGGTCGCGGCGGCGACGACTCGCGCCGGAACCACGATTTGGGAAATCTCCTCGGGCAGGATGCGGTAGCGGTCGAGCGCGTCGAGTGAGGCGCTGAGGGCGAGCACGTTGCGGCGCACGGCGGCGGCGCGGGGGCGGGTGAGGCGTTCCGCCCAGCCTTCGCCCCAGCGGGCATCGAGATAGAGGGCGAGGGCGCGATCGGCGAGTCCCTTGTAGGCAGCCTCGGCGGCGGCGCGATTGGCATTGCGCGCATCCTCCCGGGCGATGACCGCCTCGACGTCATCCTCGCCATCGATCAGGCTCACGGCATCGGGTTCGATCAGGGTCAGCGAGCTCACGAGTTCGGGACGGCGCCAGGTCAGTTCGAGCGCGGCGATCGCGCCCTGGCCGTGTCCGATGATGTGGAGCTGGCCGTCCGGCTTGCGGATCAAGCCCTCGGCTTCGAGCACGGCGTAGAGATCGTTGGCCATGTCCGAGACGTCGTAGGCGCGACCCTGGAGGGCGGCGCTGGCTCCATGCCCGCGAGCGTCGGGCAGGATCACCCGCATCGAGTCGGCAAGGGCGTCCCGCAAGGGGCCGAACGAGCCGCGATCGGCCAGCGTGGCATGGAGCATGACGACGACACTGGCCGTGTCGGGTCCGTCGGCCTCGTAGCTGATTCGGGCGAGGTCGTTCTGGGCGAAGCGGGTGATTCCCATGTGGGGCAGTTGTCCTGGCGGTGAGAGGTTGGTGACGAGGCGTTCTGCCGCGACTGATCCTACCGCATCCGCGTCAATGCGAGTGGTTCACGACGTTCTCACCGCATTTCGGTAAACGAGGTTCCAACCCATGGGTCAACACGGGGTTGACCCCTAGGGGCGTTCGGCGTTATGCCACGCCGACGGTGATGCGGTGCCAGCCGCTGGCGCCATCGGGAAGCTCGGAGGCGGATTCGTCGGTCTGGAGATCGCCGGTTCCGTCCGTGGCGCGGACCACGAAGTCGTACGTGCCCGGTTTGGCGACCCAGTCCATCGCCCAGATCACCCAACTCAAACCAGCCGGGCTTGGGTTCTCGACAATCGGGACCTCGACCCACGATTCGCCGCCGTCCTGGCTGACTTCGACCATCGAGATGCCGCGATCGCCGGCAAACGCGATCCCGCCGATCTCGATCTGGCCCGCCGCCAGCACCCCGCGGTTGCCGGGAACGTCGAAGCGGCTCGATGTTTTGATCGTGGCGTCATCGGTCCAGCCGCGTTGTTGCCAGAAGCCCTGGTAATCCTCGTTGGTGACGGTGATCCTGGTCAGCCACTTGATGTTCTTGATTCCGTAGAGACCGGGCACGATCACGCGCACGGGAGTGCCATGCTTCTTGGGAAGCGGCACATCGTTCATTTCCCAGACGATCATCGGCTCCGGCTGGAGGGCGCGTTCGATCGGGATCGAGTCGGTGTAGTCGTCCTCGCCGGTCATGATCACCTTCACGGCGCCGGGCCCGACGCCCGCCTGGCGCAAGACTGCCGCGAGCGGGGCGCCGCGCCACTTCGCGGGCCCGATCAGCGGTCCGGCGATCGGATTCGAGATGCAGGTCAGGGTCGAGACGAATGTCGTCACCGCCATCGCTTCGAGATCGGCGCGGCCCAGTCGCAACTCCTCGTTGACGACGCCATCGACCATGAACGACCAGTCGTCGCCACGATCCGGATCGGGATCGACGAAGTTCTTGGAGATCGTGTAGAAGTCCTCGATCGGGGTAATCGCCGGGGAGATCTCGCCGGGAGTGGTGACGCCGACCGTGGGCCGGTTGGCGACATTGGCGACGGCCCGTCCGAGCACGGCGGTTCCGGCCACAGCTCCGGCGAAAGCGGCGACCCGGGTCGTCAGGCGACGGCGGCTGAGTCGACCGGCGGCGTTGTCGTCCACCACAACGCCAATCGGCGCGTCTTGCTGGCGCAAGGCGGCCAGGGAAATCGCGAGCACGGCGACAAAGACTGCTGCCTCGACCGCGAGTTGGAACATGACTGTCAGCATGCGCGGTCCGGCGATCGCATCGGGCGCCCTGCTGGAGACGAACCAGAGCATGAACAGGGCAAAGACGCCGAAAATCGCGGCGCCGATCGTGATCGCCCGCGTCCACATTACGCGCCGCGCGCCGGCCGTTTGCCGCGCGTAGGCGCGTCCGATCAGGGCGCCGATCGCGATCAGGGCGATCATCAAGCCGCCGAGCATCATCGTTTTCGCCTGGGGACCAAAGAGATCGAGCGCGAGGGAGAACATCCCCATCGGCAGGAAGAGGAGCAAGGCATCGGCCAGGGCATCGAGCAGCGAGCTGGCGTCGCTCAGTTGGCGGATGACGACGACCGTCACGAGCATGGCCAGCGAGGCGAGCACCCCGGCGATCAGGCCGCGGCGTCGATCACGGGCGGCGCGTTGGTCGGGTGTCGATGTGGCGGTGGGCGCCGAGGTTGCGATTGGGGAGTCCATGTTCATGCCTTCAATATGTCTCTGCATCGCACTGGAGTGACGCGCGCGAACTGCGCGACATCTCGCCGTGCGGAATCAGCCACTACCCTACTCTACGCGGAAATGATTCTGGTGGATGACCGGCCGGTGTTGGTTGCAGCCAGAAGATTCCTTGTTCCTCGGAATGACGACACATGGGCCGATCCGTGAGCCAACCACCGTTCGTTGCCCCCTACAATGGCCGGAGTGAGATTCGGCTGTTGAAAGGGAGCGGGCATGTCCGGCAAGAAACATCAGTACGTCGCGACGATCGTGTGGGCCGGGACTCCCGGCGAGGGTACGTCGCGCCGGGGGAACCACAGCCGGAACCACGAAATCGCGATCAAGGGCAAGCCCACTATGCTGGCCTCGTCCGACCCCGGATTCCGGGGCGATCCTTCGCGTCACAACCCGGAAGACCTGCTCGTCGCCTCGCTCTCCGCTTGCCACATGCTCTGGTATCTCTCGCTCTGCGGACAAGCTGGAATTGAGGTGCGGGGTTACGTCGATCGCGCTGAGGGCACGATGGTCGAAGACGACTCGGGCGGCGGAAAGTTCGCACGGGTCGTGCTCAAACCGGAAGTCGTGCTCGCGACCGGGTCCGACCGGGAAGCCGCCGATGCGATCCATCACGACGCCCACGAGAAGTGCTTCATCTCGCAATCGGTTAACTTCCCGGTCACCGTCGAGGCGACGTATCGGGAGGGGTGAGCGGGTACCTGAGATCGTTCGTTGGCGGCGCCGCCGCTTGACTTTCGTGGCGCTGGCTGCAAGTCTGGAGCCACGAGGCAGCCGGAAGCGAAGGGACTACGAGGTTCCTGTTCGGCGCCCCTCAACAAAGGAGCGTTGGATGCCCATGTCACTGTCGATCGTTATGGTCCTTGCGCTTGTTGGAAGTGTTTTGGGAGCGACTCCCCTCCTGGCGCAGGATGCGACCAGCCATCAACCGGGAATCACAACCACCGGCTACGGTTTCGCGAGCGCCGAGGCAGAGTCGGCGGACCTCCAGTTCCTGATCATCAATGAGAACTTCTACGGCGGTCTTCCCCCATTCCCCGAAGTCGAGGCCACGCCAGGAGCCGAGGCTCGGGCAACCGTAGCCCCGATCGTCGACGCGATTGAGGCTCGCGACGCAGTAGAGGGCGTCGCGGTTGTTTTGCCTGTCGTCCTGTCGCTGTACGGTGGACCCACGCCGATTGCCCGGATCGACGTCACCGTCGCAAACCCCGATCTGGAACTGTTGACGAACCTGATCGTCGCGGTGAGTCAGGCGGCGGCTTCGGAACGACTCTTGATTGGCTATGTCGGGGCCAGTTTCAACACGAGTGACTGCGACGCCTTGGAGAGCGACGCCCGGCAAGCTGCCCTGGAGGAAGCGCGCGGGCGTGCCGAGATTCAGGCTGACCTGCTTGGAGTCGGACTGGGCGAGGTGATGACCTCCGCGGATGTTGGCGTCGCGGCCGGCGTCGAATACGACGGTTTTGGCGTGCACATCCCGAACTCAGGTGGCTGCGCGCCGCATGCCGCCTACATCTATGGCGGGGAGTTTTCGTTCAGCGTCTCGCTACCGCGGTTCGATCCCACCTCGCACACAGGCGAGGTTGAGATTCATGTCCAACTCCAGATCACGTTCGCGATCGAGAGCGGCGGCGCGACGCCCACGACGTAGCTCCACATGGCGGACACACCAGGCAACAAGGCCAGGGCGAGATCGGTAGGAGCACCGGTCTCTCCCCGGCGAAGCAGGAGGAACCCCAATGGCGAAAGTGCTTTGCGTGCTCTACGACGATCCGGTTGACGGCTATCCCGAAACCTGGGCGCGGGACGATCTGCCCCACATCGACCAGTATCCCGGCGGGCAATCCGTACCGACGCCAAGCGCGATCGACTTCATGCCAGGTCGGCTGCTGGGGTGCGTCTCGGGGGAACTCGGGCTACGCGACTATCTCGAAAGCGCGGGTCACGAACTGATCGTGACCTCGGACAAGGATGGTCCCGATTCGGTTTTCGAGCGCGAGCTCGTGGATGCCGAAGTCGTGATCTCGCAGCCATTCTGGCCGGCCTATCTCACCCCGGAGCGGATCGCGAAGGCGAAGAACCTGAAGCTCACGATCACGGCCGGGATCGGTTCCGATCATGTCGACCTTCGGGCGGCAAGCGACGCCAAGATCACCGTCGCCGAGGTCACCTTCAGCAATTCGATCAGCGTTTCCGAGCACACGGTTATGATGATTCTCTCGCTGGTGCGGAACTATCTTCCGTCCCACGATGTTGTAGCCTCCGGTGGCTGGAATATCGCTGATTGCGTGGCGCGCTCCTACGATGTGGAAGGCATGCACGTCGGTCTCGTCGCCGCCGGCCGGATCGGCTCGGCCGTGCTGCGCCGGCTCAAGCCGTTCGATGTCCAGCTTCACTACCACGATCGTACGCGCCTGCCCAAGGA
>JACCUV010000168.1 GCA_013698495.1 Chloroflexia bacterium | reverse complement strand
CCTGGACCGCGTCACCTTTCTTGACCAATCAAAGTGGAATGTTATTCACACCGCCATGAGAAGCGATCCAGAAAAGCGGCCGTACGTCGTCCAGGCTCAAGTTGAGGAAAAGTCAAGGTTGATAGTCTTTGGACAGGCAGCCCAACATCTATTTGCTCCATTGACCAAGCAAGCCCGGCAGGAAATTGATCGATCGGTTCACGCAGAGCTTTCGCGTCGAATCATCTGGAGTGTGCTGTGAACGCTTTTGAACATCGGAGCATTCAGCACCCGCGGCTCGCGTTGACGCCCGACCAGCGCGCTGCCTATACTTGCTCCGTTACGCCGGGTTTTGCCCGGCGTCTTCGTGCGCATGTCCGAAGGCGCCCATGGCGCGGCCGGGCGGCGGTCGGCAAGTCAGGTTGAGCGATGGCAACTGAAGAAGATCGCACTGTCGATCTGCCCGGCGACACACGACTTAACGTCGCCTCGCTGCTCATGGAGCCAGTTGGCGCCATCCGTGACATCGTCATCGAAATAGAGTCGCTCCCGCTCGATGTCGACCTGGTCGCCCGCAACGTGACGGCCAAGGCCAGGCTGACGCGGCTCAAGGATGCGATTCTGGTGACGGCGGATGTGGCGGCGATCGTGCCCCTCGAATGCGCCATCTGTCTCGCGGCGTACAATCAACCGATCGCGGAGCGATTCTCCGAACCGATTCGGCAATTGGTCGATGTCCGGACCGGCGCCGAACTGCCGAATACCGTGGATGCCACGGACGACGTTGCCGAAAGTGAGCCGGGGTTCACGATCGGCGACAACCACGAACTCGATCTCGGCGAGGCGCTGAGACAGTGGATTGTGCTCGCGATTCCGATGCAGCCGAGTTGCGGCCCGGATTGTCCCGGACCGCTGCTTCGCTCCACGGACCAAGAGGACGAGTTCGATCACCGGTTCGCCAGTCTTGCCAGTTTGCTGGACGACGACGAACCCGGCAACGACAAATCGTAGGATTGCCGGCTTTGTGCCGGCCTGAATCACCCAGGAGTCAAATGTCATGGGCGCTCTTCCAAAACAACGCATCAGCCGCGCGCGACAGGGCACCCGTCGCCGCCATCACTTCATCCCGGCGGTTCAACTCGTGCCCTGCCAGTCATGTCGGGAAATGAAGCGGCCGCACCACGTCTGCCCGAGTTGCGGCATTTACCGCGGTCGCCAGGTGATTGAGATCGAAGACACGCGAAGAGCCTCCGAGGCCTAGACACACCGGACCGGGAAGGCACATTCATTGGCCGCCACGAGAGCGGCCACTACCGGTAGTGGGATAATCATGACGGCGGGATGCGCCACGCGCTCCCGCCGTTTGTGTACACCTCGCGACCTTTCGAGCGTGGAGAATTTGCGTTCACTCTGGCACACTGAACCATCGAATCCGGCGATTCCGGTCGCGTGCGGCTGACGTCTCGGTCGAGGATCGCTCAGCACGTCATGCCGCGAGTACGACCGGGAAACACAGGGGACGAGGGATGCCATACGCAGCCGTCACCGGTTGGGGTAAAGCGCTGCCAGCACGCGTGCTCACCAATCACGATCTGGAATCCATGGTCGATACGACGGATGAGTGGATCATGTCGCGCACCGGCATCCGCGAGCGACACATCGTCGGACCCAACGACTCCACCACCTCTCTTGCGGCTGCCGCCGGCCGCGATGCCCTCGCCAAAGCCGGCCGCACGGCCGATGAAATCGACCTGATTATCGTCGGCACCGCGACTCCGGACGACTTCCTCGTTTCCCAGGCATGTTTGGTTTAAGCCGAACTCGGCGGGAACGCCGGCGCCTTCGACGTCGGCGCGGCGTGCGCCGGTTTCGTGACCGCCCTTTCCGTCGGCAGCCAATTCATCAATGCCGGTGTCTACAAGCGGGCGCTGGTGATCGGTGTCGACACCCTCACTCGTTATGTCGATTATTCCGACCGCAGCACCTGCGTCCTCTTTGGCGATGGGGCCGGCGCGGTCGTGATCGAGGCCACCGGGGAGCCGCGCGGCTTGCTCTCCACCGTACTTGGCGCCGATGGGGCCGGTCACAAGCACCTTTACGTGCCCGGTTGGGGCGGGTTGGTTCCGGAATCCGCCGACCTGTTCCCGGAGTATCGTCCCTACCTGCAAATGAACGGCAAGGAAGTTTTCCGCTTCGCGGTGCAGGTGATGGGCGATGCCGCGGTGGAGGCCGTCGAGAAGGTGGGCCTCACGTTCGACGACATCGCGATGCTGATCCCGCACCAGGCAAATCTGCGGATCATCGACGCCGCCGCCCGTCGCCTGGATCTGCCCCGCGAACGGGTGTGGGTCAATCTCGATCGCTATGGCAACACATCGGCGGCCTCGGTGCCGATCGCCCTTTGCGAGGCGGCGGACTCGGGCGCGCTCGAGGATGGCATGAACATCGTCGTCGTTGCCTTTGGCGCCGGTTTGGCCTGGGCCGCCGGCGTGATCCGCTGGGGCGCGGGCGGAGTGTTCAATCCGTAGTAACCGTATTGAAGGTCAAGGGGATCGACCATGAACTCCTCCTTGCCTTTCCCAATTTTGTCGATCCTGTTGTCCGCCCGTGTCGGTCCCAAAGGCTTTTCGCGCATCCAAAAATTGTCTTTCCAATGTTTGCATGAGTCCACACAAGGAGACCGAAGCATGACCGAATCAGCAGCTCGCAAGGTCGCGATCATCACCGGTGGCAGCCGCGGGATCGGTCTCGCGATCTCGACTCGCCTCGCGAATGATGGCTGGGACCTTCTCATCACCTTCCAGAGCGACGCCGAGGCGGCGGCCCAGGCGCAGGCGAAACTCTCGGCGCTCGGCGGGCGGGTCGAGACCCTCGCCGCCGACATCTCGACATCGGACGGCGCCGGCCAAACAGTCGAAACGGCGATGCAGCGGCTCGGCAAGGTCGACGCGCTCGTCAACAACGCCGGTATCACTCGCGACACGCTGATCATGAGGATGAGCGAGGACGATTGGGACGCAGTGCTCGCAACCAATCTCAAAGGCGCCTTCCTGACCAGCAAGGCCGCGATCCGGCCGATGCTGCGGCAGCGCTCAGGGCGGATTGTGAACCTCACCTCGGTCGTTGGATTGGTCGGCAATGCGGGGCAGGCCAACTACGCCGCGGCCAAGGCCGGTTTAGTCGGGCTCACCAAGTCACTCGCCAAGGAAGTCGGGTCCCGCGGTATCACGGTCAACGCCGTTGCCCCCGGATTCATCGAGACTCGCCTCACTGAGGTGTTGTCGGTGGACCTGAAGGAATCTCTGCTTAAGCAAACCCCGCTGGGGCGGTTCGGATTGCCAGACGATGTGGCGGGGGCGGTTGCATTTCTGCTCTCGGCCGACGCCGCGTTCATCACCGGGCATGTCCTGACCGTCGATGGCGGGTTGTTCATGGTTTAGTCTCAGGGTTTCGTCGGGGCCGGCCCGTGTGCCGGCCCGTGTACCATTGCTCCCTGATCACTGGCCATGTCTGCCGGAGGCACATGCGTGTTTCGCAAAATTCTGATCGCCAACCGAGGTGAAATTGCCCTGCGCATCCTGCGGGCCTGCCGCGATTTGCGGATTCCGGCGGTTGTGGCGTACAGCGATGTCGACCGCGACTCCCTGCCGGTGCGGCTGGCGGATGAGGCCGTTTGCATCGGACCGGCTCCGGCGGCGAAGTCATACAACAACATTCCGGCCGTGATCAGCGCGGCGATGATCACCGGCTGCGACGCGGTTCACCCGGGTTACGGGTTTTTGGCGGAGAACGCGTACCTCGCCGAAATTTGTCAGCAAGTTGGGCTCACCTTCATCGGACCCCGGCCCGAAGTCATCGAGCGCATGGGCAACAAGGCCGAAGCACGGCGTGTGATGCGCGAAGCCGGGGTGCCGATGTTGCCGGGCACGCAGGGCACTATCGCCACGCTCGGCGAAGCCCGCGACTTCGCGCGCCACATCGGCTACCCGGTCGTGGTCAAGGCCGTGGCCGGTGGCGGTGGACGAGGCATGCGAGTAGCGATGAACGACGCCGAACTTGTGCGCGGCTTGCCGATGGCGCAGGCAGAAGCCGAGGCCGCTTTCGGCAACGGCGCGGTCTACATGGAACGCTATCTGCTGAAACCGCGACACGTCGAAGTCCAGGTGCTGGGCGACAGCTACGGCAACATTGTCGCGATCGGTGAGCGCGACTGCTCGTTGCAACGACGTCACCAGAAGGTGGTCGAGGAGGCTCCGGCGCCCAACCTTTCGCGCAAGACCCGCGAGAACCTGCTCAAGATGGCGGTTAAGGGCGCTCGCGCCGCGGGCTACACCAGCGCCGGCACGCTCGAGTTCCTGCTCGACGCTGAGGGCCGCTTCTACTTCATGGAAATGAACACCCGGATCCAGGTCGAGCATCCGATCACCGAGGAGACATCCAGGATCGATCTCCTCGCCTGGCAAATCCGCGTCGCCGCCGGTGAGCGCATTGCGTTCAAGGAGGACGATCTGCGGCCCCAGGGGCACTCGATCGAGTGCCGGATCACGGCCGAGGACGCCGCCAACGACTTCATGCCAGCGGTCGGGACCGTCGAAACCTACGTCGCGCCGGGTGGACCCGGCGTGCGGGTGGATTCCCACCTGTTCGGCGGCTATGCTATTCCCCCCAACTACGATTCCCTGCTTGGGAAGATCATCGTCTGGGGCAAGAATCGCGACGAGGCGATCGCGCGGATGGAACGCGCGCTGCGGGAAACCATCATCACCGGCGTCACGAACACGATTCCGTTTCACTCGCGAATCATCGCCGACGACGCATTCAAGCGTGGCGAGGTCCACACCGGGTTCATCCCGGAGTTCCTCGACCGGGTCGCCGATCGCGAGTTCGATCCGCCGGATTGATCCTGTACCGCCGGATCGTTTCTCGGGACTCATTGCGGGATAAGGGTATGTCGGAGACCAGTCACAACCTGAACGTCGCCAAGGGCGCAACGACCGTTGTCCGCGGCGGCGGATCGGATGTGCGCGGCGCCGTGAGAATCGCGCCCGCCGTGCTGATCGAGCTAATTGAACTGACTGTCCAGGGGATCGAAGGCATCGATGGCTTGCGGACGCGGCGAAACAAGGGAGCAGACCTGTCGCCGGCAGGCGCCAAGGTCTACGACAACGGCAAGATCGCGGTCACCATCGAGGACGACCGAATCGACGTGGCCATCGCTCTCGCGATTCGACGTGGAACGAATGTCTCCGAGTTGAGCGCCGAGGTCAAGAAGCGAATCGGGTTTGCCGCCGGCAACATGCTCGGCCTGACGGTGCGCACCGTCGACATCTATATCGAAGAAATCGTCTAAGGGTCGGACGGCAACCAGCCGTTCTGCTTCCGCAAGGGACATCTCACCATCATGACCGATCCCGAATCAACCGAGACGCCGCCACACGACGAAGTCGGCGGCGATTCAACGCCCGCCGCCCCCGAGAAGCCGCCCGGATCCCGGAAGAAGGGCAAAGGCTCCTCACCGGTGAAACGTTCTGGCCTCAAGATCGACCGTAGCGCCCCGTTGCACCAGGCTCGGGTGTTCGCGATGCAGGCGTTGTTCGAAGACGATCTGACCGAACATGGTCTCGACGCAATCCTGACCCGCATGCGGGAGAATGAGGACGAAGCCGTGCCCGAGTCCGTCGCCGCCCATGCCGCACGGCTCGCGCGCGGCGTGCGCTTCCGGCAAGCGGAGATCGATCCCCACATCGAGAAGGCGGCGCCGGCGTACCCGATGCCGCAATTGGCCTCGATCGATCGGGCCGTGCTCCGCGTCGCTGTTTACGAGCTGCTGTTCGAGCCGAAGGTGCCGTTCAAGGCCGCCATTAACGAGGCCGTGGAGATCGCAAAGCGGTTTGGCGGGCCCAATTCGGGCAGGTTCGTCAATGGCGTATTGCGCACCGTCTCTGAAGGCATTGCCGCGGCGCGCGAATCGTAATGCCCGGTGTACATTGATTGCGTTGGACAGACGTTTCGTACAGGCGGACCCGGCCCCGCTGGATACGGCCATGCAGAACACGTGGCTGACCGCAAGATAGGGGTGGTCCGCCCAGTGTTTGCGGATCGAAGCTGGGCGGACAACAGGATCGATAAGATCCGGTTCAGGTGCGTGTCTTCGTCGGTCGATCCTGGTCCGCCCGTACTCAACGATGGCGCCTGCGCATACCATGCACAGTCGTGTATCATGCCTGCGAAGTGCTCAATTCGCGCGTCGTGGTATGGTGTCACAACCCGATGCGACCGGGCACTTTGCTGACTATGGGATAGATTCCAAAGGCGGGCGGACAGGCAATTGGCGGTCCAGGTGGAGACAGGGCTTTCCGGTGTCCGTTGCGGCGGACCGGAACCACAATCGAAGGAGGGTGCGGATTTGGCGACAACACTCGAGCGAGTACAGGCGATTGCGGTCGAGCGACTGGGCGTCGATGCCGAACAGGTCGTGGAGAGCGCCGAATTCATCGGCGACCTGAACGCGGATTCGCTCGATCTCGTTGAGGTCATCATGGCGATGGAGCAGGAATTCGACCTTGAGATCAAGGACGAGGACGCCGAGAACATTCGCACCGTCGGCGATGCGGTAAAATACCTTGAGGAGCATGCTCAGTCCTGACTCCCAGCGAGCGAAGGACCTTTGGCAGCAAGCGGTAGCAGCCTGGCAAACGCCCAGGCTGTTTTCCGCGAGAACCACCCAACCATGTTGGGTAACCGGCGAACCGTGTATCCATTCTGGTCGTCCGATCCGTCGTTGACAGATATGGTCTGACATCGCTCCCAAACTCCCCGGAGCCCGGTTGCCAGGAATTCGATGCCTGGCGCCAGAATGGAGAATACTCGCAATGGCGCGCACGATCAAAGTCCCCACGTGGAAAATCAAGATTCCGCGCCTCCCGCAGATAGATCCCAACAGGCCCGACGTTTTTGAAGAGATGACGTTGCAGGAGCACCTGATTGAACTCCGCGATCGCATCATGAAGGTCTGCATCGGAATCGCTCTCGGATTTGTGATCGGATTCATTCTTCAAGGGCGCATCATCGAAGAAATTCGTCAGAAGGCAAATGCAGAAGCGGGATTGCAAACGATCAATCCTACAGATCCGCTGATGTTGAGCCTCAAAGTGGCGATGTATGTCGCCGTGGCCATCATGTTCCCCCTCATTATTTACCAGTTGATAGCCTTCCTTGCGCCTGGCTTGACGAGCAAGGAAAAACGAATCATCTACATCAGCCTGCCATTTGTTTCATTCCTGCTCTTCGCCGGAATTGCATACGGTTACTACGTCGCGGCGCCTCGCGCACTCGATTTCCTGTCAAACTGGAATGCGGGATCAATGGACTGGAGTCCAAATGGTCCAGAGACTCTCTCCTTCTTCATCACGCTGATGGTTGGGCTTGGACTCTCGTTCCAGTTGCCAGTGGTGATGTTTGTCCTCGCCAAGATTGGCATTTTCCCACCAAAGAAGATGCGTAAATGGCGACGATACGCATTTCTGGGGATCACCGCCGCGGCAGCGGTGATCACACCGAGCACAGACCCATTCAACATGGCCGTTGTCGCAATCCCGCTCTATGTTCTCTATGAGGTGGGAATTGTCATCTCATCGGTCTTCGCCAGGACAGGTCTGCGAAACGCCGAGACCGCAGCAGCAACGTAGCGGACGTGGGCTGACGGGAAGAGTGTTCGGACTGCGGCGAATGCAAGTTCAATGCCACCGTGACGAGTTGACTGATCGTTGGTCTCGGCATGACAGACGAACGTTGTGCTGGCAGCAGAGTGCAAGCTAACCGAGTCGGTTGGCCGCCCTGAGCGACGCCTCGTCCTCGGGCCGCACGGCGATCGTCCGTTCGTTGCGGTAGGTGACCATACCCGGTCCCGCGCCCTTGATCTTGCGCACATTCTTGCGGCGAGTGACGTCGACCTCGACCAGGCCGGCCGTGCGCGACTGGCTGTAGTGCGCGGCCAGCGCGGCGGCGGTCTCGACCGCTCCTTCGTCCTCATCATCAGCTGGCCGCAACCAGCGCACAAGCACATGGGACCCAGGCACACCGCGCGCATGAAGCCAGGTGTCCTCGGCGCCGCCAATGTCGAAGGTAACCTGATCGTTCTCGCGTCCGGACCGACCGATGAAGATCGCGTTGCCCGACGCCTCAGTGAGGCTGGCGATCTTGCGCGGAGCCTGCTTCTTGCTCCGGGAACCCGGTCGCTCGCCGACCGACTGTCGCCCACCCGAATGCTCCTCGAATTCCTGGCGAAGCGTTTCAATCGCCGCGAACCCCTCCGCCTGCTCGGCCTGCACGCGCA
>JACCUV010000125.1 GCA_013698495.1 Chloroflexia bacterium | reverse complement strand
CTATACTTGCGGCCAAACGTATCGTCGGTGCAAGGAGTCACGATCATGGCAGTGAAATTCGGTTTGTTTGTGCCGCAAGGCTGGAAGATGGACCTCGTCGGGATCGGCGATCCGACGGCGCAGTACGAAGCGATGACCGCGGTCGCGAAGGATGCCGACGCCGGGCCGTGGGATTCGGTGTGGGTCTACGACCACTTCCACACGGCGCCAGAACCGACGATGGAAACCACCTTCGAGTGCTGGACGGTTTCGGCGACGCTGGCGCGCGACACGAAACGGGTGCGGATCGGCCAGATGGTCGGTTGCAACGGCTACCGCAATCCCGCGCTCTACGCCAAGATCGCCTCGACTGTGGATGCCGCCAGTGGCGGTCGGCTCAACGCCGGGATCGGGGCCGGCTGGTACGAGCACGAGTGGCGCGCCTACGGATACGGGTTTCCCGAGACGCCGGAGCGGATGGGCATGTTCCGCGAGGCGGTCCAGATCGTGCACAAGATGTGGACCGAGGACAAACCGGTGTTCCAGGGCAAGCGGTATGCGATCGATGGCCCAATCAACGAACCGAAGAGCGGCGTTACGGGCAAGAAAATCCCGTTGTGGATCGGCGGCGGCGGCGAAAAGGTCACCCTCAAGCTCGTCGCCCAGTATGGCGACGCCTGCAATGTCGGTCGTGAGGCAGAGCTGTGCCGCCACAAGTTGGAGGTACTGAAGTGCCATTGCGAGACGGAGGGCCGCGACTACCGGGAGATCGTGAAGTCGGCCGAGGCCGATGTCTTCCTCTTGCGCGAGGGCGAGGATCCGGAGGCGGCGACGGCGGAAGTCCGGGGTAAGCGCTCGTTCGCGGATTTCGCGAAGGGCACGGTGGTCGGCGATCCGGCGCGGGTGCGGGCCCACATTCAGGGCCTTGTCGATGCCGGGATCGACTACGTAATCGTCTACATGCCGAACCTCGCCCACGACCGCGAGCCGATCGGCCGCTTCGCGGAGGAAATCATCCCGGCGTTTGGGTAGCAGCGGGTTCGATTTCGCCAAATTGCGAACGCGAGCACATGAATCTCTCGAAGCGGAACTGAGGCTCATCTCCGCCAGGAAAGTCGATGTCCGAACGGACCAACGCGCCAGACGACGAAGCAATTGCCAGGAAGACCATTGTTCAGGACGAACGCTGGGAGTTGCTGGACAACATCCAGGCAATCCTGGAGCCGGTCATGGTCGGACTCGGGCTTATCTTTCTCGGTCTCTTGCTGCTCGATTACTCCACCATCGACCTGAGTTCCGCCGCCAACACCCGGCTGGACTGGGTCACCCAGGTCATCTGGGGAATTTTTCTGGTCGACTTTGTTGTTCGGTTCGTGGTGGCGCCGGCAAAGCTGCAATTCCTGCGCGGAAACTGGTTGGTGGCGCTTTCACTTGCCCTGCCGTTCCTGCGACCAATCCGCGCGCTTCGGGCCGCTCGCGCCCTGCGCTCGCTGAGCCTGGTTCGGCTTCTCGGCGGGATCAATCGCGCAATCCGTGTCTTGAGGGCAGTGACTCGTGGACGCCAATTCGCGTTCGTTGGAATTCTCACGATAGTAGTGATGCTCGCGGGCGCCGTGGGAGCGCTCTACTTCGATCGTGATGTCGAGGGAGCGTCGATCCAGTCGTTCGGCGACGCGCTATGGTGGTCAGCCGCGATGGTGACAACGATCAACAATGAAAAGTATGTCGTTACCGCTGAAGCACGGATAATTGCGATCCTGATCCGGATCTTTGCCGTCAGCGTATTCGGGTATGTCACCGCCTCGATCGCCACCTACCTGATCGGGTCCACAAAGTCTGCCGGGGATGATGGCGCCGCGCCTTTGCGCGAGGAGATTGCCGCCCTCCGCCTTGAGCTTGCCGAACTGGGACCGCTGGCGGATCGAAGCGGGCCACCCGAAGAAGTCGGTGAGACCGGACATGCGCGCTCCAGGTTTGACGCTCCGCACACTCCAGACGCACGTGCCCGGAAAGGCCACTCACGCCGATAGAGATTTCTCGACTGCGCTCGAAATGACGTAGGCGGCTAAATCCGGGCCTGGTACTTGCCGAGTTCCTGTTGCTTGCGGGCGAGCTCCTGATGGAGCGAGGCCATCTTCGCGGTTTTGGCGAGGCCGGTGGTTTCACCGATGCCCTCGGCCGCCATGGCGTCGTTGAGGTCCGAAATTTGGTGTTGGATGCGAGTGATGTCGTCGCGGAGTGCGTTCACCATGCTGGCCCGGTCGTCCCGCGCCCTGGTGGCGGTTTGGCGGGTCTGATCTTCGGTCGAATAGCGGTTGCCAGGCGATAAGTACTTCTTGCCCAGGGTGCGGAGTGCATTCAGCATGATGTGACGCCTCGACTGTGTTGCCGGATACGGGTTGGTGCTGGCCTGAGTGTAGCCGGTGCGCAATGAATCGGCGATGTGGCGGAAACTGAGGTGAAGACATAGCCCGTTGGATCGCTTCGCCGATACTTGCACTGTGGCGTGCCGTTGACACGTACACTATGCTACGCGGTACCGTGAACGTACAGGTGGGCGCCTCGCTGTCGTGACGATGCGGCGACCACGACCAACGTTCAGGAACGTCGGGCGCATGGCCTGAGTGCGCCGACACGTGGGATGTTCTCTCGGGAGACATCCCCCACGTTTGAGGGGGCTTGCTATGGATGTCGGACCAGTTCTTTACATTCTCGTGATCGTGCTCGTGATCCTGGC
>JACCUV010000045.1 GCA_013698495.1 Chloroflexia bacterium | reverse complement strand
GCGTCGTCGATGCAATTTCGGGGCCGTCTCCAGCATCCTCCGCGTTTGCATCAATGCTTTCCACCATGAGCGGTTCCCCACTCGAGGCATCGAGCGTGAGCGTCCGCGGTCGACCGGTTGCCGCCGTTGGGAAGAGCTGTGTATTGGATGCGCGGTTCCGATCAACGTTTTGCCGAAGCAACGCAAACGATTCCGGAAAGGGTTCGAAGGCATAGACGTGCCCTTGCTGCGCGGACCGCGCGGCCAGGATCGTGAAGTCGCCAATGCCCGCGCCGATGTCCAGCACCGTCCAACCTGGCTCGATCGCAAACCCGAAACGCTCGTAGACGCGATCGAGGAGCGTTTCCTTCAGGCACCACACGTCCATGGCGTCTCGAACCGCGAACGTGAGGCCAGTCCCGCGCGGCGAGATCGTCTTCTCCCCTGGCGAGGCGCGGCCGGTGAAGATCGCGATCGTTTGAGACGGGTTGTCGAAACCGGCCAGCATCGTCCAGATCGACCGCAGGCGATACCAGTGTTTTCGGGCAAGGCGTGCAGTCATCGACTCTTCTGGTCTAGGGCCAAACTGGCGCAAACGTTCATAGCTCGAACTCCGGACTGGCATTCATGATGAGTTGGGCGACGCGCCAGACCTCGGGCAGTTGGTTCAGGGACCGTTCGCGACGTCGCTGGAAATCGTCGAATGTGTCGACGCCAAGATCGGAGAGCAAGCCGGCGAACTCCGGTTCGAATGCTTTTGCCGCCTCCGCACCGGCGCCGAGTGCAAGCTTCCGCAATGCGCGCGACCCGGTCACGACGAGCCAGAAAACCGCCTCGCGATGGAAACCGCGATCGATCATGTCCCAGCTGCCATCGATCGAGATTGGTCTCGAAGTATCGCTCACATCCGAAGAAAATCGGTACGAATCGGTGCGTTTCGGCGCCGCGGCGTCGAACATTCGCGTCACCGCGTCGAGATGGCGCCGAACCCGACTCTCGGTCAACCGGTGGCTTCCCAGCAATTCCAGCAACTGTTCATGGAGGTCGAGTTGGCCGTGCTCGGCAAGCAGGTCGCGCCCGGACTCGTAGCGACGGCGCACGGTAGGATTGCGCAACCCGGCCACGAGCAGGATGTGCGCGATCACACCGGTTGGGAAGACCCACGCCTGGGCCTGTTCGGCGAGCGAGCTCGTTCCGTCGAGCGCCTCGAAACCGCTGATCACCCTATCGCGCGCGTTTGCGCATCTCGCTTCAACCCACCGTCGCCGGGTGAAACCTTGGCGGACACCGTCCTGAACATCCTGTAGCCAGCCTGTTGGATCGCCGATGACCTCGCCAGTCGCCATCGCGTGCGCCAGGTGGTACTGACCAAGCACCTCGTCGGTGTCAGCGAGCGATGATCGCGACAGGAAGGTCCCGTCGAGCAGGACGCCGTCAAGGAGAAACTTCCCGGCCTTGGCGGGCTCTGCGCCATCGCGCACGACCATGACATCGGTATCCGACCACGAGGACAAAATGGCCGTTTCCGGCAAATCGACGATCGAGCCGGCAATGAACGCAGCGCAATAACCGGGCATATCGGCGGCGAGGGTCATTGCCCACGCTCTGGCGGCGGCTTTGGCTTCGCCCGCGGTTGTCACCGCGCGGCTCTGGCCGAGAACCGGTACTGCATCGAATCGGCGATGAACGTGTACCCGATCGCCTCGTAGATGTGGTTCGAGGTTGGATTGAGGGCGTTGGTGTAGAGGCAAACGAACGCGTACCCCTGATCCAGCAGCAACTGCGTGGCGGCGGCGGTCACCGCCCCGCCATAGCCCCGCCGGCGATGTGCGGGAAGGGTGTAGACCGGTCCGATCCGGATTCCGGTGAAGGTGGGCGCCTTGTAGCGGGCGACGCTCACCGGCACGCCCGCCTCGTCCACCCAGATCGTCCCGCCGCTGCGCTCGTCCAGGCGTTGCATCATCGAGTGGGCGTGTCGCCGTGCCACCGCCGCCGTCATGTGGTCGGATTCGACGCCAAAATCGGTGAACCACTCGATCAGCATTGGATGATCGTCGTCAGTCATGTGCCGCCAGTTGCCGGAAACGCCTTGTGGGGCCTGGACCATGGTTGCGGCGAGGATCCGTTGCACCATGCCGGGCGCATACGATCCACAACCAAACCGTTGCCAATGTTCGGCGAAGTCGAGTGAATCTGCACTCCTGCCCATGACGCCGGGCGGCTCGATTGCGCGTCGCGCGATCTTGGCGGCAAGCGCCTCAATGGCGCCGTGGTCTTCGACGTGTGAAATCAGGAGGTTGAAACCAGGCGCCAACGTCGTCACGGCGACAATCCGATCGCCGGCCATTGCGACAAACACCGGCGTCGATGGATCGAAGGTGTCGCTGGCGAGAAATCCGGCCAACTGGATCGTGTTGATCGCCTCGTGCCGGCCGAGATATGCGCGAATTCCGGCGAGAAGGCTGGAGTCATGGTCCGGATCGCCGGCTGGGCAGACGATTGTCACCTCATTGGCCGTACGCATGGTTCAACTCCATCGATAGCGGTCAACACCCTCCCACCGTACCACCAATCGTTTATCGAGGAGGCAGGTGAATGGCGCTTTTCACATTTGGTGGTAGAGGGCCAATGGAGTGTTGCCAGTCGGCGGCTGGGACCCTGGCAAAGATAACGCTCGTAGGGCGAAACCCCGGCATGAAGGACTCGCTGACAGCCACGATACAGGGGTGGTCCGCCCGGCAATTTCGGTACGGAACGGGCTGACAACCCCGCGCGTCTCCCAGCTGGCAGTCCGCCGTGCCGGGGTCAGCCCCCACGAGGATCCGGGAACTGTGCATCGGGCGTTTCGGGTGTTGCTTCGGGGGCATCGATCGGTCGATCGATTGCGCGCCCGATCGGGTTAAAGAGCAACCGCTCGGGGGATGGCCCGAGCGGTCACAGACACCACTAAGAGGGAAGGGGGATGACTGCGCCGTGGCTGGCGACGCAGTCAAAATGGTGCTATCTCAAGAATAGGGTGTGACAGGCTGTCAGGAGTGGTCCATCCGTATAGATTTTTAGGCGCCTTTGGAATGAATTGAGTCATGCGAGCCCCGGTATCTGCTGGAACGAGTCGCTCGGCAGGCTTGTGATACCATACACAAATCATTTTGAGACCACCGAAAGGGGTCCCGAATCGGGTTTGGGGAGCAAGTTTTCGTGCAGATTCAAGGTGACAACTGGGTCGTCATCCTCTTCATGATTGTGGTTGCGTTTTTCATGGGGATGTTGCTCCTGACGCTCAACCAGATCGTTGCTCCCAGCCGGCCCTCCGCGATGAAAAGCGCCCCATATGAAAGCGGCGTGCCGGACGTCAAGGCGGTCAAACCGAGCTTCACCCCCAGGTATTACATTGTGGCAATGCTCTTCGTGGTCTTCGATCTCGAGGTTGTGTTCCTGTATCCTTGGGCCGTTTCGTTTGACTATCTTGGACTCTTCGGATTCGTCGACATGGTCATCTTTCTTGGCCTGCTGCTGATTGGCTACATCTACGCCTGGAAGAAAGGCGCCCTCGAATGGGTTTAATTGACGATCGATTCGACAAAAACGTCTTCACCACCTCGCTCGATTTCCTCTTCAATTGGGGCCGCCGCTCGTCTCTGTGGTGGCTGCAATTCGGTCTCGCCTGCTGCGCGATCGAGATGATCGGTGCATCGATGTCGCGATGGGACCTCGCCGAACGGTTCGGGATGCTTTATCGCGCCTCGCCGCGCCAGGCCGACCTGATGATCGTCGCGGGAACTGTGACGAAGAAGATGGCTCCGATCGTGCGCACCCTCTACGACCAGATGCCGGAACCGAAGTGGGTGCTTTCGATGGGATCGTGCGCCAATGTCGGGGGACCATATGACACGTATGCAGTCGTCCAGGGTGTCGACCAGGTAGTGCCAGTGGATGTGTACGTGCCGGGTTGCCCGCCGACGCCGGAGTCGCTGTACTACGGCATCCTTCAGTTGCAAAACCAGGTGATCAAGTACGACACGATGGCGAAGAAACAGGGGGTCGGCGCGGCCGAGGCCCAGCGGATGGCCGCCCGCGACGAGGCAATGGCTGGACTTCGCCCCTGACGTTGCTGGCGGGTTCATCAAGCTGTTTTGGGTGACGATGCGGGCGAAGAAGATTCCTCGTGC
>JACCUV010000037.1 GCA_013698495.1 Chloroflexia bacterium | reverse complement strand
AGCGACGTGACCGAAATCGGACCCGTTGTCGAATCGACGGTCACGGTCAACCTTCCCGAAGCTGTCCCCCTCGACCAGACCGTCGCCTTTCCCGACAATCCCGAATCCGACGGCGCCACCTTCACCTGGCAGCGCTCGAACATGGACGCCGGCGATGAATTCGAGGTCAGCCTCCAGTTTCCACCGATCACCAGCGCCGAACCCCCAACGTGGCAGGAACGCGACGACCAGATTCGCCAGGAACGGGAAAAAGCCGAGGAGCGATCGGCCTGGGCCGGGGTTCTCCTCCTCGTTGCTGGTTTGTTGGCTGCCATCGGCGGTGGTGTCGCGCTCTACGCCCTGTGGTTTACCAAAGGGCGCGATCCCGGCGTTGGACTGGTCGCGGAATACCTTCCCGAACCACCCGACGATCTCCGGCCTGGTGCCGTCGGCGTGCTCGTGGACGAAACATTCCACCCGCGCGATGTTGTCGCCACCGTGCTCGACCTCGCCGCGCGCGGCGTGATCAGGATGGTTCCGGCGAGCGATGCAGCCGGCTCGAGTGGCTATACATTTGAATTGCTGGACCACAAGGAACCGTTGCGCGGCTACGAACAATCAGTGCTCGATGTGCTCTTCGGAGCGGGCGCCAAATCCGGCGCGAGCCATGCCATGCCGCAGGTCAGCGGCGCCTTGGCGACCCAAAACGCGGCGATTGCCGATGGCTTTTACAAGGAACTCATCGATCACGGCTACTTCAAGGAGTCGCCCGCCAAAACGCGCAACCGCTGGAAGGGCATTCTCAAGTTGGCGCCGATTGTCATTGGCGCGATTGTGATTGGTATCGTCGTCATCGCCGGCGCGTGGTCGAACTTCGCCTTCTTCCCGATCGCCGTCGGCATCGTCTTGATGTTCGTTTCTGGCGCTTTGGCCGACGCCATGCCCCGCAAGACCGTTGCCGGCGCGGAGTCAGCTGCCAAATGGCGCGCCTTCCGCGTCTACCTCAACCAGATCGACGACCGGCAGGACCTGGCCGAATCCCGGGAGATCTTCGAGAACTACCTGCCGTACGCCGTGGCGCTGGGTCTCGAAGAGAGTTGGGTTGAGAAGTTTGCCCACGTCCAAACCCAAAGCCCAGGGTGGTACGGCGGGGCCGGTCCACTCTTCGGCGATGGCCAAACCGTCGGCCGCGGCCACCGCCCACGGCGCCGCACGAATCGTCGCGGCGGCAGTTGGACAATGATTCCCGGTTCGTCGTCAAACCCCGGTGGCGGAGACCGCGATGGCGGCGGCGGTTGGAGCATCCCCGGGATGCAGGAAGCCAGCGACAGCGCGTCCGGAGGACTTCAGGGTGGCAGCGACAGCTTCTTCGACATGCTGGGGAAAGTGGGCAAGGCCTTCGCCGAAAGTTCTGGCTCAGGGTCAGGGAGTTTCGGCAGCCGCGGTGGATTTGGCGGATTCAGCGGTGGCGGCAGTCGGGGCGGCGGCGGCGGCGGGGGTGGCGGTGGCGGTGGCCGGGGATTCAGGTAGGCGATGATGCTCGTTCAAACCACCGGCGACGACAATGGCGTCGTCGACACCGCAACCGCGCTCTTGCACCTTGCCTTCATTGTCGGGTTTGCTTTCCTGCTGATCGGCGGAATCGTTGCCGTCATCGTCCTTTGGTATGTTCGGGGCCGCGACCCGGCTACAGGAATGATCGCTGAGTACATCGCCGAACCGCCTGACGACCTGCCTCCCGGCGCGGCGGGCGCCCTGCTCGACGAGCGCGCGGACCATCACCATGTGGTCGCGACATTGCTCGGACTCGCCCGTCACGGCGCGGTCCAGATTCACGAGATCGCGGCCAAGTCGAAGGTCACCCCGGCTCCAGTCGACTACGAGTTGGAAATCGTTAATCCCGACGACGCCGAGTCGCGGCTGGAGCGCGACTTGTTGACGTTCCTGTTCGATGGCGCCACCGATGCCGGCGAAAATGTCCGGCTGCGAGACGTCAAGGGCCGATTCGACGCACACGAAAAGGAGATCAAGACCGATCTCTACGAGGAACTTGTCGATCGCGGGTACTTCGAGCGGTCGCCCGAGGACATGCGTCGTCGCTGGATGTGGGCCCCCATCGCCGGATTGCTGGTCTCGTTGATTGCGGGGCTCGCGGTTGTGGTCCTCACCGATGCGTTGGTGCTGCTGCCCACGGCCGCGGCCGTCACTGTCTGGATCGTGATGCTGCGCATGAGTGACGCCATGCCACGAAAGACCCGACACGGCGCCGAATCCGCGGCTCGGTGGCGGGCGTTCCGGACCTACCTCCAATCGATTGATACGTACGAAGATTTGAAGGAAGCGCGAGATCTCTTTGACAGATACCTATCATACGCCGTCGGCTTCGGGATCGAGAAAAAGTGGATCGCGAGTTTTGCGGCAGTTGGGGCCGCCCCGCCGGGTTGGCTCGATGGACCGACCCTCGCCGACGCGGGAGGCTTGAGCATGGGCGATGCGATGTTCGATTCGATCCAGGCGGCGCGCATGATCGGTCACTTCGGCGGCGGCGGCGAGGGCTCGAACCTGGATCTGCCGAATATCGACGTCTCCGATTTCGGCATTCCCGATCTGGGTGGTGTCAACCTCCAGGGCATGGCCGACACGATGGGGAGTGGGCTCGAATCCGGCAGCGAGGGCCTTTCCGGATTGCTCGATGTCGCCGGCGGCATCTTCGACTCGATCGACTTCGATTTTTAGCGCGGGGGAGTCTTGACTCAACCGGTAGTGGAGGGTCTTGTGCCCTCCAACGCAACGTGGCAACCATCATGCTGCGTTCCTGTCGTATCCTTCCATCCTGACGAATCCGTCTCCTCGCGCGACTGAGAAAGATCCACCTGTCCATGGCCCAAGGCAACACCACGCAATTTTCACCGGGACAGGTTCCCTGTAGCTACCATCCGAATGAGATGACTGGTCTTCGCTGCAGCCGTTGCGGCAAACCGATCTGCCCGAAATGCGCGGTCCGCACTCCGGTCGGTTTGCGCTGCCCCGATTGTGCCGGAGTGCGTGGACTGCCGACCTACCGCACCCCCGCCTCGAGTCTGGCGAAGGCCGCCGGGGCGGGCCTCGCGGTGGCGATCGCCACCGCTGTGTTGTGGCGGTTCCTGCCCGAGTGGCAGTTCTACCTGTGCCTGCTGATGGGTTTCGGTGTTGTCGAGACAATTGCCCGATTCTCCGGGAACAAGCGTGGCGCCGATCTTCAGTTGCTGGCGATCGGGATCGTCACGGTCGGCTTCGTACTCAGCCGCCTTCTGCTCGCCCATCGCTTCGGGATCTCGCTCGCCGAAATCAACGCGCTCGACGCACAGGTCATCAGTGAGGAGCTCGCCGCTGAGTTCGGATTTCGGGGCGCGTCGGTGAGTCGAATCCTCCAATTGCGATTCATCCCGGATCTCGTCTACATGTTGATGGCGTATCTCATCGCCTGGGTCCGATTTAGATAAGGACATTGAAGCGAATCGCGAAATGTTTGACGCAGCCGTTTTGGGAGGGTTGCGGGGCTTGCTCGGCCCAACTCCCACGAAGATCGTCATCCTGTATGACAGCCGCACCAAGCGAGCGAAGCCCTTGATTATCTGCCGTTTTGGTAGGGTTGCGGAGCTTGCTCCGCCCGACTCCCACGAAGATCGTCATCCTGTATGACAACCGCACCAAGCGAGCGAAGCCCTTGATTGACATTCCGCGGCGAGCGCCAGCGAGTGAAGGAATCTTTTCGCCGCGGCGAACATCGCGCAATAGCTGCCGCGGCCATTCCTGCATGCACCTGTTCCGATTCGACTGCCAATGAATTCGCCATTCGCGCCACGAATAGTGCAGATTCTCCTCGAATAGTGCGGGAAATCGTCAAACAGGTCGTCGAGCGAAAACCCTCACACCCTTGAGACCAAGCGAATAATGCAGAATTTCGCGAATAATGCAGGCCGTCCGTTCGCCTGAAATCGTTCAAAATCCCCGCCGTCTCGGCAAAAACGAATAGTGTTGCGTAATCCAGACGTTTCCTAAACTCTTTCCCGCATCCCGATGAAGGATTCGCCCATCCGGTGCGCCTCGTTCCAGACCTCGCGCACCGCCAGATCGTGTTTCCGCGCGATCGCGACGCAATCGTCGTATTCCGGCGCGGCGTCAATCGTGCGCCCTCCCCAAATCCGAAGCTTGACCCGCACATCTCCCCACTTCGTCGCCACCGTCTCGACCTTCCGCGCCGCCTTCACTCGTTCGATCGATGTCACGCGTACGCCCTGGGTCGAGGTGTTGACAATCAGCACGTCTTCGATCCGATGGCGCCGGTCGGCGGCGGCAATCACGCTGATCGTGGTCGCCGGTCGCGATTTTTTCATCTGAATCGGCGTCAGCCACACATCGAGGGCGCCGGCCCCGAACAGTCGCTCGCTGACGAGTTCGAAAAACTGGGGATTCATGTCGTCGATGTTGGTTTCGATCAGGAGTTCGCCGCCGACCCCCCCGGATCGGGCGAGATCGCCGATCCAGACGCGGAGCGCGTTCGGCCACGGCAATTCCATCTGCCCGAACCCGTAGCCAATCGCCGACGGCGCGAACGACGGTCGGCTGAACGTCCCCAACGTGGTCAGAATCGCGGCCCCGGTTGGCGTCAACAACTCCGCTGGCGATTCCAGCATTGCCGGGATCGGCTTCGCAATCCCCACGTTCGCGTCGGCCAGAAGCTCGGCGGTGGCCGGCGCGGGCACTGGTATCAGGCCGTGAGCGCTCATCGCGAAACCCGATCCAACCTGTGGCGCTCCGCAATACACATCCTCAATTTCCAGCAGCGCCAACCCGATGCAGGCTCCGCAGATATCGACGATCGCGTCGACTCCCCCTACCTCGTGAAAGTGCACGTCGTCCGGTTCGGCGTTATGAATCTTCGCTTCCGTATTTGCCAGACGTCCGAAAATGGCGAGTGCGGCTCCCTTTAAAGCGGGATCGAGTTTGGACTCCTCGATGATCCGCCGTATCTCCGACCACCTTCGCGAGTGGACGCTGTCCGTTACGTCGACCACTACTTTCGTGCCGTGTATCCCGTGTTGGCCGATGCGCTCGGCCCGGATTCCGTAGCCGCCGATCCCGACCTTGCCCAACTCCCGCGTGAGATCGGCCAGGGGCAACCCGGCATCGACCAGTGCGCCCAATATCATGTCCCCACTGGCGCCGGAAAACGGGTCGAAGTACGCAATCTTCACGAGTCGGGACTCCTCGAATGGCGCGATGCCGGTTCGGTTGCAACCGAACGCCGCAACCTGGCGCAGCATACCAAAGCGGTTGAAGGTAGGGCGGAAGCCACGCCGGATGCGTCATAATGAACGAGATCGATGAGACGGGGAGGGGAAGGCAATCGGAATGTTTGGACTGGGGCGTCATTCGGACAAAACTGAAACCGAGGTCGTGGCCGAGGTTGCGATCGAACAAGGCTATGGCGGGCAATCGATGGTCGCGCCACTTAAGCGGGTGATCGTCCAGTCGCCGGCCCCACCAGCCAGTGACGACGATTGGCGCCGCTTCGGGTATATCCATCCGGTCGATCATGGACAGGCCGTGGACGAGCACGAGGCGTTCTGCGAAATCCTCTCGTCGCAGGGGATCGAGATCATCCGCCAGGCTGCCGATGAGCCTGGCCGGCTCGATTCGATTTTCGTGTATGACACGTCGATCCTTACCGATGAAGGCGCCGTTCTCGCCAATCCCGGCAAGCAGCTTCGGCAACACGAGGTGGAGCGTGCCAAGACCCTGTACGACGAACTCGATGTCCCCACAATTGGCCAGATTGAGGGCCCCAGCATCCTCGAAGGCGGCGACTCGTTCTGGGTCAATGCCAGCACCCTCGCCGTCGGCGCCGGGTATCGAACCAACTCAAGCGGGACCGCGCAACTGCAGATTTTCGTCCAATCGTTCGGAATCGATGTCTTGCCCGTGTCGCTCCCTCATTGGCGTGGGCCGGAGGAGTGCCTGCACCTGTTGTCGCTGATCAGCCCGGTTGCGGATCGCACGGCGGTCATCTACTCGCCGTTGATGAGCACGGAGTTCATGCAGTTGCTGCACGGGCTCGAGTGGACGTTAATTGACATCCCGGACGAAGAGTTCGCAACCCAGGCGACAAACGTGCTCGCCCTCGCTCCCAACAAGGTGCTGATCCTCAAAGAGAACGTCGAAACCAGGAAGTTGCTGGAGGCCGCCGGTATCGAAGTGCTTGTCTACACCGGCGACGAAATCTCGCACAACAGGCAGGGAGGACCGACCTGTCTCACCAAACCGCTCTTGCGCGATGTGTCGGCTGCTTAAGTGCGACCGATAATCGCAAATCCCGAGTCGTCGGTCGTCGGGGCGGTCGGCCGGTTACGTCGCGGATCTGGCCAGAAGGTGTAGGTCTGTCCGCCCGTCTCGGTGTTGATGGGGCGCCTACCGCCGGTTGCTCCAAGACCGTCCCGGCATCCTCTGAATTATCGAACGTGTCACCGCGGGAGAAAGACCAAACATGGGACAACAGTTTGGCGCCGCAATCCCGCCGCAGTGGTGGGACCGCCTCAAGGGCGCGCAGTTCGGGTTTATCGCCGGTCTCGCAATCGGCTTGATTTTCGGCTGGTTTTTTCATGGCGTCATCTCCCTGGCGATCCGCTTTGGATTGCTGGTGATGCTGTTGTTGCCGCTGATCGTGATCGGCTGGCTCTGGTTTCGATCGCAACGGCGTACCCCACAGCGCCCCGCCCGGAACAGTCGGGAAACAGGAGCGACATGGACGGCCGTGATCGACGTCGGTCAACCGCCGGTTCCGGTCCGGCGCGACCGAGCAGATCCGACCCTCGTCGACGTCCCGCTGATTCGGCCCCAGGTGGAGTCCAATCCCGATGAGATCGAGGCCGAACTCGAATTCTTGAAACGGCAGCGCGATCGCGGCGCATAGGGCGCCGGCATTGAAGGGGCCTTGGAGCCGTGCCGCGCCTTGCCCGGATCGTTACACTGATACGAACGCGCGAGGCGCGCCTTGTCGCTATGCGTGATGAAATACTGAGTCATGGAGGAATCTGCGCAATGGTCGTCACGTTTTCCAAGGACGATGTCCTGGCTGGCCTGAAGAATGTTTACGATCCTGAAATCGGCGTCAACATTGTCGACCTTGGGTTGGTCTACGATTCCGAGATCGCCGAAAATGGCGATGTCCTGGTGATCATGACCCTAACCTCGATGGGATGTCCACTTGGCCCGGTGATTGTTCAGGAAGTCAACAACGCGCTCAAGGATATCCCCGAAATTGGCTCCACGGATGTCAAGATTGTGTGGTCTCCGCCGTGGACGCCCGACCTGATGACCGAAGAAGCGAAGGACGAGCTCGGCATCTGGTGACCGACGCCGATGCCCGCCCCGTGGGAGGCCACTGCCACCCGTGATCCGGCCCCAGACCGTGCTGGTCTTGCTGCTCGTCCTGATCGTGATTCAATGGGGGGCAGACTTGGTCGTGTCGGAGGATGCGACCGATCCGGTCGCGACCATTCCCGCTGCGACGACAATCGCCAGCCTGCCGGATCGAGCGGCGACACCGGCGCCCACAGCCGAACCAACGGTCATCCCCAGCCCGACCCCGACGCCTGAGTCTTTGCCAACCGTCGAACCCACCGCTTCACCAACCGAAGTCCCGGTCGCAACCGAGCGACCTTCGGCCCCGGACACGGGACTGGATCGCTCGCTGATCGTGGATCGCGGCGGCAGTGGTCGGTTGGAAGTGGCGTTCACCTTCGATGCCGGGGAAGGCGCCGGTTTCACTGCCGAAATCCTCGATTTGTTGACTGAGTACGGTGTGGTTGGAACATTCGGCGTCACCGGTCAATGGGCCGAGCAAAATCCCGAACTCATGCGCCGAATCGTTGACGAGGGCCACCAGATTCTCAACCACACCTACGATCACGCCTCGTTCACCGGCTTTTCGCCGGAGACGGAACCACTGACCGAGGTGGAGCGCCGCGAGCAGGTTGAAGTCACCGAGCAAATCATTGCGGATGTCACCGGCGGGTATCAGAGCAGTCCCTACTTCCGCTTCCCTTATGGCGACCGGGATGACGCGGCGCTCGAATTGCTGGGAGAGATGGGATTCAGTTACACGATGTGGTGGTCGTGCGACACGCTGGGGTGGATGGGCGAACCGCCCGACGCGATCGTCGAACGGTGTGGCTCAGGGGCCGAACAAGGCGGTCCGGGGGCGATCCTGCTGATGCACGTCGCCGAGGAAAACGACTGGAACGCGCTCGAACCGCTGATCGACGACTATCTCGACGGCGGGTACGACTTCGTCACCCTCGAAGAATTGGTCCAGCCGTAAGCTCGACCACATCGGGATATTGTCATTCCGAGGAACGAGGAAGCTTTGGTCTTGCCCCAGAATAGGATTTCTCCTTCGTCGAAATGACAGCAAGAGCGGCGGGATAGGTTGGAGGGCACAAGACCGTCCGTTTCCTGCGCGTCGGATTGGCCACATCTGGTAGTGGAAGTCCAGAGGAACGAAGCAACATGCTGGCCAGCGGTGAGGCGTCCGCCGCACCGTTCGAACCGGTTGGCCACCACAAGGTTTGGACACGTCCAGTTGGCGGTCAGAGTCGACCTCGCAGCGCTCCGTTCTTGCCATCGAGTCACGCCCACCATTCCATTTCCCGCGACGGTGTGTATAATGTACGTACACTCTTGGAGTGCACTGTGCCTGATTCAACACAGGGTTCGCCTGGTCAAGACGCCGGCGTATCCCAACGGAGCGGTCGATGGCGACACAATCACGGGCCCAAACCGACGCCTCGCGGGCACGATCAAGCAAGAGTCGCGCCCGAAAGAAGCAGCGGCCCTCGACTTTCAACGTCTGGAACCTGCGTACACGCGGATTCCTGCATGGACTCGCGCCGTCCGTTTCCGACCGCCTGAAACGCGAAACGTTGGGAATCGTTCTCGTACTTGTCGGGGTGCTCAGTTCCTGGGCGCTGGGTCGTGGCTCGGAAGATGGCGGCGTCGTCTCATGGTGGGCCGAGACATTGACCACCGGCCTTGGCAAGGGAGCGGTGTTGTTCCCGATGTTCGTCGGGCTCACCGCGGTCCGCGCCTTCGCCAATCAGGCCGGTCCGATTCTGCTCTTCCGCCACTATTTCGGTGGATTCCTCTTTGGCGCGGCCACCGTCGGGTTGCTCTCGTTCGGCGGTGCGGACATGTCCGGAAGCATTGGCATGGTCGTGGGCGATATCGCTCGTGGCGCGCTCGGTCGACTTGCGTCCGGCCTGGTCCTGTTCGGCGCCGGCATCGTTTCGGTCTTCCTGCTTGCCGACACCGACCTCCTGAGTCTCGAACGAGATGTGCGGCGCCTCTGGCCTCGACGCAAGCCGAAGGCGGTCGCGGTCAA
>JACCUV010000016.1 GCA_013698495.1 Chloroflexia bacterium | reverse complement strand
TCACCACATTCACCTCAAGGACCCGGTATCGATTGCGGTTGGCACGGCATTTACGCGAATCGGCGATGGCGCAATCGACTACGCCGGGCAATTCGAGGCGCTGGTGCGCGATCGCTACCAAGGCGTTTTGTCGCTTGAAACTCACTACACCGACGACGGTGAACATGAACCCGCAACGCGAGCCAGCGCTGCATCAACCCGTGCGCTGACGAACGAAGCCGGGCTCTATCTGGACGACGCATGACGGCCACGATGAGCGATCATGATGGCGCCTATGGCGACGTCGAGGGCAGCGTCCTCGCGTGGGCGCCAACCCGTCCCGATGTCCATGCCGTGTTGGTCGTCGGCTCCAGGGCCCGCGCCGACCTTCCCGCCGACGAGTTTTCCGACCTCGACATCGTGCTGTTTGCCGACGAGCCGGCCAGGTTGATCGATGCCGACGACTGGTTGTCGGAGATCGGGCCGGTGGTGATGTCGTTCATCGAGCAAACCGCGCTCGGTGGATGGCGCGAGCGCCGGGCGGTTTTCGATCCGATGCTCGATGTCGATTTCTCGGTGGTTCCCACCAGCTTGCTCGACCTCGACTTTGCCGTGCCTGGACCAGTTGTCGATGTGATTCGTCCGGTGGTTTCCCGCGGGTACCGGATCCTCTACGATCCGTGTGGTCGACTGACGTCGCTCGAAGGCGCATCCGCGACGCCGGCGACGGCGACGGCATGGACGCCTCCCGACGAAACCCCATTCACCAACGTCGTCATCGACTTCTGGTATCACGCGATGTGGACCACCAAGAAGGCGCTGCGCGGTGAGCTGCTCGTTGCGCGGCGTGGTCTCGACAACTCGATGAAGGGCAATCTGCTCGTCGCGATCGAATGGCGCGCGCGTCTGGACAGGTCGGATGTCGACACGTGGCACGGGTTCCGGTTTTTTGAGGAGTGGGGCGATCAGGACGAGGTCCGATCCCTCCACGCCACCTACGGCGCCGCGACCATCGAACATCTTGTGGACGATCTGGCGACGACAATGGATCTGTTTTCGAGAGTCGCGCAAGGCGTGGCTGACAGGCTCGGCTACACGTATCCAGAGCGAGCCGAAGGTCACGTTCGCGACTGGATTCGCCGTACAGTGGCGGAGACGCCGACGCGCTCGTGACCCGCGCGCGTTGATCGTTGGCGCAACCGTTGGGGAAAGGTTCAATTCATGACATTTCAGGTCAAGAAACGCGGGAAGCTGACGTACTACTACACTGGAGAGCGGCCGGTGCTTTCGGCGCTGGTCACGGAGGAGCAGGGCGATGGTGACCTGAAGGTGTATTTCGCGGGTCTGACGGGCGGTCACTCGGCCAAGGGTGTACTCGGTCTCGATGAACTGGTCACGATGGAACCGCTCAAGGAAATTCCGCTCGTCTTTCAAGCATGGGAGCGGTGGCTGCAAGATGCCGGTCTCTGCGAGTCGCTGGCCGAGATCGACTTCATCGAAGTTCATGCGTTCGGCTGCCAGCCCAAACACCCCAGTCCATTGAGCGATCCCGCCGGGTACGGCGCCGAGCAATCCCGCCTGCGCAAGGAGTACGCGGAAGCGTACTCGTCGTTCTTCGCCGACAATTACCCGGATCACGGTGTTCCTTGTCGGTTCACGGTGCATCTTGTCGATGTGCCAGACGCGGCAGCATCGTACGAGTTTTACAGTGTCGGGTTGCTGCAGAAGAACCGGTCCTGATCCGGGATCGATCCAGGCGCCATCGCCGAATGCGGAGTGCGTACGACCATGACGACGCCAGGCAGCGAGCAAATTGACCATGTGGCGAAGGAAGCGATCGAGGTCGCCGAGGACTCGCACCAGGGGTCTGTGCTCGCCTTCATCGAAATCCCGCGAGGGTCCCGCAACAAGTACGAGTACGACGAGGAGCACGGCACATTTCGGCTCGACCGCGTCCTCTACTCATCGGTTCACTACCCGACCGACTACGGGTTCATACCGGACACGCTGGCCGAGGATGGGGATCATCTCGATATCCTGGTCCTCGTCCAGGAACCGACCTTCCCCGGTTGCCTGATCGAGGCCAAACCACTCGGTGGGCTGGACATGGCGGACGAGAAGGGACCCGACTTCAAGGTTCTGGCCGTGCCCGTCGATGATCCTCGCTATCATCACGTCCAGTCGCTGGAGCAAATCGGTGAACACTGGTTGCGGGAAATCGAGACGTTCTTCGACACGTACAAATTGCTCGAACCGAAGCAGACAGAGGTGCTCGGGTGGCACGACGAAGCCAAGGCCCGCGAAATGATCGCGCGCTGCCGGGCCCGATACCGGGAGCATCAGGTGACCCCTTAAGCCGCACTTTTGACTTGCTCAACAACCGGGGGAGCGCTATACTTCCCTTTGTATAGTATTGAGCAACGGTTGCCACCACCGGCCCAGGCGAAACACCGCGAAGGAAGTACCAGATCATGACAGACGCACCCACCAAACTCGACGGCTTCCGCCAACGCAAGGACGTGTTCTTCAAGGAGCACGCCCAATCTCCCTTGTCCGATGCGCAGAAGATCGTTTTCACGCACCTGAATTACTTTCCCGAGAATGCTGACTTGCGGCTGGCGCTCGACATTGACACCGCAGGCGAGGGGATCGGCGAGGAAGTCACGATCGGCACGGTCAGCGGCGAAGCGAAGCAGTACGTGCGGGCAGGACGCGTCCACTTCGAAGTTGAGCGTCAACCGGTATCACTGACCGTGTTCAAGGAGCAGACGCGAGGCAACTACTTCGTGCCCTTCCGCGACACCACTGCTGGCCAGGAAACCTACGAGGTCGGTCGATACCTGGAGCCCAAATTGCTGCCGGATGGCCGACTGAGCATGGACTTCAACCTCGTCTATAACCCGTATTGTGCGTACAACACAGGCTGGGCGTGTCCGATCCCTCCGTTCGAGAACGTGGTGAAGGCGCCAATCAGGGCCGGCGAAACGCTGCCAAACCTGCCCAAGGACGAGCGCCCGGTGCATTGAGTCGCATGTCATAGGAGGCAAACCAGTGGGTTGCGGCTCTTTGAAACCTCAAGGTTGCTCCTTCGTCCGAAAGTCAATGCACGTTGGAGCGCAATCTGCGTCGGTGTGATCACCGCTCACGTGTGTTTCGCAACCATCGGCGAGCGGACATACGAACGGGCGAGTATTGCTGCTCGCCCGTCTTTGCCTCAGACCAGACTCATCCGATTTCCGTCAATCGGCGATTTGCGTTGCCACAAACTGCGACGCCAGCCATCGGCTGAACCCATCAGATATGCGATAGACCTCGTCGTGATCGATTTCATCGCCGGTCACGACGCGGCTGAGCAAACGGCCGAATGCCTCGCGCGGCCACTGATACCGTGCGCGCCGGTCTTCGGTGAACGCGCAGGCGGCCGAGTCGAAACGAAGTTCGGCAACGATCCAGCCACTGGATTCCTCGGCCACCATAAACAGGATATTCCCCGCCTGGACGACAAACGGCAGACTGTCCCTGGCGATAGCGGAGTCCGCTTTCGCGGCCTCGATCGACAGGCTTCGAGAAACGTTCGACGCATTTGCCTGAGCCGCCTTTTGAGTCACGTCAACATCGGCATCGCATGTGTTCTGGGCAGAACCACAGGCAGATCGGCTTCCCTGATCCGGGACTTCATGACATGAGCCATCTGGACAAGGCGAAGAGCCGGCAAGATTCATGATCAACCATCCTTGTGCCACCTGCATCGCAGGGCCGCCAGCACTTGGGAGAACTTCGTCGTTCGGCCAGGGGAAGGGCCATTGCGTGCTGGGGGACGCCCGAAACGTGTACGAGAGAAAGCGTAGCACTCGCGATCCACTTCAAACAAGGAAGCATGGCGATTCCGGAAGTAGGACATTTGGGTGATCCGATCGACAGTTTGGATTGCCGGCTCGCACTTTCCGTGCCATCTGGACTCTAGACATTTCAGGGCCCACGTGCGTCGATCCTGAAGAAACCGGGAGTTCGGAATGCCGCGCGAAACTGGCGACCCTTTGAACCGTGGCGGCTCGTACGCCCACCGCAAGGAACTTGTCGCCAACACGGAGGGAATCGGCTTCGAGACAGACGGGTTACGGCTTCGCTTCAGCAATGTCCCGCTGTTCCAGGGCACGTGGGCCGACTTGCTTCAGGGAATTCGGATCCGCGTCGTCGAATCCCGGATTGACGGCGTCGTTGGGGTTCGGATCGGTAAGAAAGCGGCCGTGCAAGACGAAGTCGAATTCAACGCGAACAGACAAGGCTCCGAGTTCCTGTTTGTCCCGGAAGTCGTCGAGGACTCAGATCAGGCCATCGAGCTCCTGATCGGGGATCACGTTTTAGGGTCGATCGCATTCACCGTACGTCCCCAGCGGAAGCGGGAGCTCCAACTCGTTCACAACTCCCTCCTGCGAGCCTCCAAACGTCTGGGCAACGCACCAAGCGACGCTAGTGCAAATTGACGACTACGATGACGTAATCTGGACCTCCCCGGACGAGGTAGCGCCTGACGAGGCCGTGATCTCGATGCCCAACACTCCCGTCGGCCACAACGAGTCACCGTCCCACGTCAGGGTGAACGAAACCCAACCTGTGTCGGACTCGCTGTCGATCGTGACCGTCGAGTCTATTGCAGCGATCGGCTCCCCATCGAGCGACCAGTTTGCGGACAGTGTTTCGCCCGCGGGTGCATTCTCGACCTCGACTGCGGCGTAGATCACCAGGTCGTGTCGTGAAAACTCCTCCAGGATGTCGACTGGCGCGCCCGATTCGTCGATTCCGGTTGTCCACGTCAGTTCACCGAGTTGGGTGCTGGGCGCTGGCGACGGTTCAATCGCCGTGGTCGGAGTGGCCACCGTTGGCGTCTCACCGTCGCCATCGCCGGCGACGCAACTGGCGAGCACGACGACCGACACTACAGCCAACCAGACTCCCGGCCCCCACCTGAGAGAGGTTTGGCGCTTTTGTCGTTGCGGGCCAATCGGCATACTCTATGCATTCCCATGTAGACTCGTGATCCTTCAGCGATCCGGGGTTCCGGCGCGCATTTGATTGACAATGTTGCGCGCCGGCCGCGCCCGCGACACCATGACCGTCCGGCTCGATTGTGCACGATACTCCAATCCGGCATCGTTGCGCCGGTATTCAGGGTTAGCCAGTGTCCAAATTCCGGGATGACTCACATCGCCAAGCCTCGGCTTCCTCGGGCCGCCGTCGAACGCGTCCCGATCAGGACGACCGCGAGTTGTTGTCGTGGACTCCCGAAGCGAGAGCAGAGGCCGCCGCCTTCACGCACTCGGACCAGTGGCGTGTGCTCAGGATCTTCAGCGAGTTCGTTGAAGGTTTCGATTCGCTTGCCGAAATCGGTCCGGCGGTCAGCATCTTCGGCTCCGCGCGAACCGGCGCCGACGATCCCATGTACCAGGCAGCTGAGCGGGTCGCCGGTCTTATCGCACAAGCCGGTCTGACCGTGATAACCGGGGGCGGACCCGGAATCATGGAGGCCTCCAATAAGGGCGCGGCGGAAATGGACGGGATCTCCGTCGGCGCCAACATCGAGCTGCCCTTCGAGCAAGGTTCGAACCCCTACGTCACGCTGGACCTGACGTTCCGCTACTTCTTCGTGCGGAAGACGATGTTTGCCAAGTACGCCAACGGTTTCGTCTTCTTTCCAGGCGGATTCGGCACCCTCGACGAAATGTTCGAGATCTTCACCTTGATCCAGACCGGCAAGCTCGACCCGATGCCAGTGGTCCTGTACGGATCGTCCTACTGGCGGGGAATGCTCGACTGGATGACCAGCACGATGCTGGACGAGGGCAAGATTTCGCCGCGCGACCTCGATCTCTTCAGCCTCAACGACGACCCCGAAGAGACCGCCCGGATCCTCGTTCAGGCGATCCACGAAGCAAGTGCCGCTCCCCCTATCGTGTGACACGTCGGCACTTTTCCCGACGCTGTCGACATCTCCATTGCCGGACCAATCACAATCACCCGTGTACGAATGACCCCGATTAGCTGCGCCGCCGTGATAGGGTTGCGTCAATCGTGGCCTGCAAGTCAACAAATTGCTCGGATTCGCTCGCATCGACCGTCGGGTTGGGTTATGATACGGGTCACGACAAATGTCGAAAGTCGTTTCCATCGGACGCCGAGTGTGGGGACTCAGTTCGCGGAATGTTTCGCTGGGCATTTGGGGTTTGGGGAAGGGCTGTTGCATGCGACAACATCGCGATCCAGGAATTCGGCTAGCGGTTGACCGCGGGCCGCGGATTCCGCTGCTTCCGCTCAAGAACGTCGTCATCTTTCCGCGCAACGTCGTCACTTTCCTCGCGGTTCGACCGCACTCCATCCATGCCGTGGAGGAGGCGATGATCGGCAATCGCGAGATTGCCGTCACCACTCACCGCACCCCAGACATCGACGATCCCCGAACCGACGACCTCTACGACGTCGGCACGCTCGCCAACATCCTGTCGGTCGAGCGCCAACCGGGGGGCAACTTGCAAGTCGTCCTGGAAGGCATGAGCCGGGTCCGGCTGAGTGGGATCGAAAATTCGCGCCCCTTCTTTCAGACGTTGTGCCGCGAGCTTTCGGAACCTGCGCCCGATCGCACCCAGTCCGACGCCCTGATCCAGTACATCCAGGAACTCTCCGGGCAGTTTGCCGAGAACCGCAATATTCTCGCCCAGGAGGTCCTCGACATGGTCCAGCGGGCCACCAATCCTGGCCACCTTGCCGACCTGCTCGCCACCCAGATCGTCAACGATATCGCGACCAGGCAACAACTCCTGGAGACACTCGACCCATTGGTCCGCCTCGAGCACCTTGGCGCCTACCTGCGCGGCGAACTTGAAATTGTCGAGCTCGATCAGCGCATGCGTGATCGCGTCCGCGACAAGATGGACGACACCCAGCGCCGGTATTACCTGGCGGAGCAGATGAAGGCGATCCAGGCCGAGCTCGGCGATGGCGAAGCCGACGAGCTCGCGGAGCTCAAGGCCAAGATCGCCGGTCGTGGCATGCCGCGTCACGCTCAGGAAAAACTCGAACGTGAGTTCCAGCGGTTCGAACGTATGCCGGGCGTATCCGCCGAGGCGACCGTCGCGCGCACGTACATCGAAACGATTTTGCAGCTGCCGTGGCATGAAGAGTCTGACGATCAGATCGATCTGGCTGAAGCCGAACGCGTGCTGGGTGAAGACCACTATGGGCTCGAATCGGTCAAGGAGCGGATCGTCGAGTTCCTGGCGGTGCGGAAGTTGACTTTGGGCGCAGGAGCCACCACGGCGGCCCAAATCCTTTGCCTGGTCGGACCGCCGGGCGTAGGCAAAACCAGCCTCGGCCGCTCGGTTGCGGAGGCCATGGGACGCAAATTCGCCAGGGTGAGCCTCGGTGGACTCCGCGACGAAGCCGAGATTCGAGGACATCGTCGCACCTACATCGGAGCGATGCCGGGCCGGATCATCTCGGCCATGAAAACAACCGGCACCATGAACCCGGTGATCCTTCTCGACGAGATCGACAAGTTGGCCTCCGATTATCGGGGCGATCCAACCGCGGCGATGCTCGAGGTGCTCGACCCCGAACAAAATGGAACCTTCACCGATCACTATCTCGACATGCCATACGATCTCTCGAAGGTGCTGTTCGTGACGACTGCGAACTACTGGCAGCAAATACCGCGACCCTTGCGTGACCGCATGGAAACCATTCAGGTATCCGGGTACACCGAGGACGAGAAAATCGAGATCGCGCGACGTCATCTGCTGCGTCGCCAGCTCATCGCCAGCGGTCTGTCGCTTTCGGCCGTGGAGATCGACCAGGACTCGTGGCGGCGAATTATTCGCGATTACACGCGCGAGGCCGGTGTCCGCGGTCTCGTTCGCGAAATGGCCGGTTTGTGCCGATAAATCGCCACTCAAATCGTGCGCGGCAAGTTGAAGGGCGATTCATCGATCGACCTGACGCC
>JACCUV010000012.1 GCA_013698495.1 Chloroflexia bacterium | reverse complement strand
CTCCATGAAAACCTGAACCAACCAGGTCAACTATCGAGGAACAGTTCCGCAAATGAAAGCGTACAAGGCCTACTTTCGACGCCTCTACGACCTGATCGAGGAAATGCTCGGTTCACAGGGATCCAACATCGAGACCGCGGCCCGTTGGATGGCTGAGCCGTTGACTGCCGGGGGCGTGGTCCATATTTTCGGCAGCGGGCACTCGCACATGGTCGCCGAAGAGGTCTTTCACCGAGCGGGGAGCCTGATGCCAATGAATCCCATGCTCGATCCCAACCTCACGTTTCTCGGCCACCTCAACGCGACCCTGCTCGAACGCGCCAGCGGTTATGGCAAGATCGTCGTCGACTCACACGACATCCGGGAAGGCGAAGTCGTCATCGTCGTCAGCAATTCCGGGGTCAACCCGGTTCCAATCGAAGTTGCGCGAGAAGCCAATATCCGAGGCGCGAGAACGATTGCGATTACATCGATCGCGAACTACCGCGACGTCCCGTCGCGCGACTCCAGCGGGGACCGGCTTGGCGATGTCGCTGATCTTGCGATCGACACCAATGTTCCGAACGGGGACGCGCTGATCTCGCTCCCCGGCTTGGAAACACTCGTCGGCGGCGCATCGTCCGTCGTCGGAATTGCGCTGATCAACGCAATTGTCGTCGAGACCGCGGCGCAGATGCTGAAGCAGGGATGCACTCCGCCCGTCATTCCTTCGATGAATGTTCCGGGCGGCGACGAACAAATGGAAGCCCTGATTGCACAATACGGCGATCGCCTGCCCTTGCTTCGCCATGCCTGATTGGGTGGCCCCGACAAGGCGGCGGATTCAGCGGCAATGATCTCCAATTGGTAGTGGCCGTCCCTTGTGGCGGCCAATTGGTGCGGGCGACGACGAAGTCCGGATTCGCCAAACTCTTTCATCTATTCCCGAGTCCGGTCCACCCATTTCTCTTGTTCGGCCGCGAGCGTTTGAGTGCGCTGATACGCGGCAAACACAGCCTTCGACAGGACAGTTCGCAGCCCGCCTTTCTCCATCTGGTAAAGCGCCGCCGCCGACGTTCCGCCGGGCGATGTCACCATGTTTCGCAATTCGGCCATGTGCTTGCCAGAATGCCGCGCAAAGTCCACCGAACCGGAGACTGTTTGCAAAACGATTTCCTCTGCCAGGCGACGCGGAAATCCCATGTGCACACCGGCGTCGATCAACGCCTCCATCATCATGAACACGTAGGTCGGGCCGGTGCCGGAAAGGGCCGTCGCCATGTCCACGTACTTCTCGGTGTCGACCTTGATTTCCTCGCCCAACGCGGCCAGCGCGGTCTTCACCTGGCCACGTCGCACATCCGAAACGGCGTGCGTCCCGCACCAGACAGACATGCCCTGGCCGATCTGGGCCGGGGTGTTCGGCATTACGCGGATGATCCCGGCGTGTCCCAATCCGCGACGAAGAATGTCGAGGCTCGCTCCGGCAAGAATCGAAACTACAACCTGGTCGGTGGTCAGTCTTCCGTTTAGCTCGCCCATCACTGCTGAGAGCACCTGCGGCTTGATGGTTAGGAACACCAGCTCTGATTGGACCGCGGCTTCCTGATTCGTCTCAACAACCGTGATCGCAAACCGCTCATTCATCCTCGCGCGACGATCGGCCCGTGGATGACTGGCGACAATTTGGTCCGGCCCGACGATCCCCTTGCCAAGCAACCCGGCAATCATTGATTCCGCCATCACCCCGGCGCCGATGAATCCGAGTCGAACGTCCCTGAGTCCGAATTCGTCTGCTTTGATCATGTTTCAGGCGCCTGTCGGGTTGAACCGATATGTCACACTCGATGGAACCCGCGTTCAGACCACGCTGGCTCTCGAAGCCAAATGACGCGGCTCCTCACGCGAACGCTACCAGAAAGTGGGACCCATGCCGAATCGGCTTGCCTCCGAAACCAGTCCCTACCTGCTCCAACACAAGGAAAATCCGGTGGACTGGTTCCCCTGGGGCGAGGACGCACTCCAACGCGCTCGCGCTGAAGACAAACCGATCCTCGTCAGCATCGGCTATTCGGCCTGCCACTGGTGTCACGTCATGGCCCACGAATCGTTCGAAAACGAGGGGATCGCGGCCCTGATGAACGAGCACTTCATCAACATCAAGGTCGATCGCGAAGAGCGGCCAGACATCGACTCGATCTACATGACCGCGATTCAGGCAATGTCCGGTCAGGGCGGTTGGCCGCTCAACGTGTTCCTCACCTCGGATGCTGTGCCCTTCTTCGGCGGCACGTACTGGCCACCTACCGACCGTCAGGGGATGCCGGGCTTTCCGCGCGTGCTGGAAGCGATCCACAAGACCTGGACCACCAATCGCGACGGTCTCCAACAATCCGCCCTACAGGTGCTGGGCTATCTTTCCGCTTCCGCGACAGGATCGCCAGCCGGTGCTGCCCTCTCCGAGACGATTGCCGACCGCGCCATGGAACGCCTCACGATCCAATTTGACCGCAACCATGGAGGGTTCGGTCAGGCGCCGAAGTTTCCGCAGGCGTCGGTTCTCGAGTTCCTGCTCCGCCACCACCGACGCACGGGATCGAGCATCGCGCTCGAGATGTTGGCGACCACGCTCGACCGGATGGCGAGCGGCGGTATCTACGACCATCTCGGCGGCGGATTCGCGCGTTACTCGGTTGACGGCGAATGGCTTGTCCCGCACTTCGAGAAGATGTTGTACGACAATGCCCAGCTTATGAGCATCTATCTCGACGCCTGGCGAGTCGCCGGCAACCAGGCTTACCAGAAAGTGGTCGAGGAGACCGCCGACTGGGTGCTCCGGGAGATGCGCTCGCCGGACGGCGGATTCTACGCCGCCATCGATGCCGACAGTGAAGGCGAAGAGGGAAAGTTCTACGTATGGACCCCAGACGAGATCGACGATGTGCTCGAACCAGAAGCCGCCGATCTGATCAAACTCCACTACGGAGTGACGCAGTCGGGGAACTTCGAAGGCGCTTCGATCCTGCACATCAGTCGCCCGCTTGGCGATCTTGCGGTGACCTTGGGAAGTACCGAACCCGAGATCGGATCGGATCTGAACAATGCACGCGCCTCATTGCTGGCGACTCGCGACCGCCGTGTCCGTCCTGGAACCGACACCAAGATCATCGTCAGTTGGAATGGGCTCGCCATCAAGGCATTAGCCTCGGCGGGGATAGCGCTTGACCGCCCAGACCTGGTCGAGGCGGCATGTGTGGCAGCCAACCTGATCGTGGAGCAAGGACTCAGCGCTGATGGTCACCTCGTGCGCACGCTGACAAGCGGCATACCGGCCGGAGACGGCATGCTCGAAGACTACGCGTTTCTGGCCGATGGTTTGCTCACGCTCTATTCCGCAAGTGGCGAACACCTGTGGCTGGAGCGCTCAAGCGCGCTGGCAACAGTCATCCGGGATCGCTTTGTGCACACGGACGGTACCGGTTTCTTCGACACCAGCTCGACTCATGAGGCGCTCATCATACGGCCCCGGGACCTTCAGGACGGAGCGATTCCCTGTGGCAACTCCGTGGCGATCGATGTCCTGTTTACGCTGGCTCAGCTCTCGGAAACCGCCGGCATGCGGCAAACCGCCGAGGACTTGCTGTCTTCCATTGGGCCGGCGATGGCCGAACACCCGACTGCGTTCGGGCGATTTCTCGCGGTGCTCGAAAGGACTCTGGCGCATGAGCGTCAAGTCGTGCTTGCTGGCGACGGTTCCCTGCAGGGATTCCGGGATGCATTCTTCGCCCGTTACGAGCCATTCGCGACACTCGGCTACGCCGTGGCCGAACACGACATTGCCGCCTGGCCAACACTCGGCGGCCGACCGCTTCCCGCGGGCGCATCGGCAGCGGCCTACATTTGCCAGGGAATGAGCTGCCTCCCGCCGGTGACCACTCCGGATGAGCTCGTCAGCCTGCTGGACTCAGACCTCGCTGACAGCTGAGCAAATCCTCTGAGTCAATGTCTCGAATGGCTGACAAGGCACAACCGGGATACTCAATCTCAGCGACTCCGCCACGAGCCAATGATTGAACGCCCAATTGGCGTCGGCATGGAGCTCCACCCTGTCAGCGTTGTCGAGATGATCCCCTCGACCCCGACTAATCATGTTGACCACCAGCTCCGACCGCGATTTGGCCGTGATGCAACAAAAGCGCACGACACCAGCAGTGACCCATTGCGCGATTACAGGATCCTCAGCAAGTGCTGGCAACACACCATCGCCTTCAATCACCATCGGCGCCCCAGTGACAACGTGGCTGTCGATAACGACGCGCACCGCGGGAACCATTGCCTGCGTCGTGCCAATGAACGCATCGCGAATCTCGTCCAAGTTTCGTGTCCACACGTCGCGGGTATTGAGGAAGAAGTAGAGTTCGTCATTGTGCTCTGGGAGCGTTGCTCGCGAGTATTGGAGTGTCAAGCGAAGGTCATCGACCTGCATCCACGATATTCCTCGCTCACGCGCAATCTGGCTCGCAACTGTGGATTTTCCAGTTCCGCTGGCGCCGTAGAGGACGAGCACTTGCCATGGCTGAGACTGGGGCATGTCAATCATGGCCATTTCAGATCACGTCCGAGGCGACGAGCACCACATACACAAGCGTCAGGATTACCGCAACGAGCAACGCTCCGATCGCGCCGTCCGACATCCACCACGGTCGTGTTGAGTTCGTTACCTCCACAGGTGGTGGCGCCCTCGTTTCGATTGCGACGTGTGAATCCTTCGGATGTGTGGGGAAGACCTCGCCTCGAGTCGCGATATTGGGCGAGGATGGCTGAAGCTCAGGCTCCACTTCGAGTGCAAGCGACAGACCCTCCGCGGCAGTAGCATCCCGCCCAGATTCACGCCGCGCCACGGCCTGGAGCCATTGCGGAAGGTCGTCGATCTCCAGCATGGTTCGCGGGTCAATAGTCGAGGTATCAGGAGGCGGGATGGAACGCCCCGCCAGCACGGTCGCGGTTCGCTTCCAGGCCGGCGGCTGCCGCAACCAGGCAGGCATCGAGGAGCCCAGACCTCCGTCCGGAATCGAACGCGCCTGATCCTGACCCTTTGGCGAGGCGCCGTCGTCTCCCTCTGGAAGGTCTGGTCGACTCGTCATCATGTTCCTGACGTATCATCGGCGTGCGGTCGACGCAAGTCGTCACTATCGATCCAGATCGTGACCGGACCGTCGTTGACCAGCGAGACCATCATCTGCGCGCCGAAGACTCCCGATTCGACCTCAAGTCCAAGCTCACCCAGATATCCCGCGAACGCCTCGATCATCGGGGCCGCCTGGTCCGGTGGCGCCGCGGCAACGAAGCTCGGCCTGCGCCCCTTGCGCACATCGCCATAGAGCGTGAACTGCGAAATAACCAGCACGCCTGCACGTTGACTTTTTGAATGGCGATCGAGCGCAGAGAGATTCATTCGACCTTGATCGTCCTCGAATATCCTGAGATTGGCGACCTTGTCCGTCATCAACCGAAGAGTTCGATCGGTGTCAGCGCCGGTGATCCCGACCAGCAGCAGCAGTCCAGGGCCGATTGAACCGGCCACCACGTCGTCGATCGAGACGCTCGCGTGTCCGACGCGTTGGAGTAAAACCCTCATTCGTTGTCCGAGTCGCCTGGAGCAATTGTGGCCACCGCAATCACCGCGATTCCTTCCTCGCGGCCCACAAAACCCATGCCTTCGTTCGTGGTCGCCTTGATGCTGATCGCATCAATCGGCAAGCCGGTCACTTCTCGAATTTCGAGACGCATCGCCGCCGAATGAGGGTTGACCATCGGCGCCTCGGCGACGACCGTAGCATCGACATTTACGAGTATCCAGCCCGCGTCCTCAACCAGGGCGACGGCCATCCGCAGCAGCTCCCTACTATCGGCGCCCTTCCATTTGGCGTCCCCCGGCGGAAAGTGCAGTCCGACATCGCCCAGGGCCGCGGCGCCAAGCACGGCATCGGTGATTGCGTGCAGCAATACATCGGCATCGGAGTGGCCCTCAAGGCCGCGTTCGTGCGGAATCGCGACGCCGCCAAGCAAAAGCTCGCGTCCCTCCTCGAAGCGGTGGACATCGTAGCCTATCCCGGTCCGAGGATAACGGCGTGTCGCGGTCATTTCTCGCCTGCTTTCGACTGTCGCGTTCGTTTCGCGAGCAGGATGTCGATCAGCTCCAGATCGTCAGGGTACGTCAATTTCAGGTTGCTCCGAGATCCCGGCACGACGTGTACGGTTCCGCCTGCAGCCTCAACCATCGAGGCGTCGTCGGTGAATTCCAGACCAGATACCCTTCCATGTTCGATTGCGGCGCGAATCGTATCGAGCCTGAACCCCTGAGGTGTTTGGGCCGCCCAAAGCCCACTCCGGGAAACAGTCTGGTCGATCACGTTGTCGGCGGCAAGTTTCAGAGTATCCGTC
>JACCUV010000011.1 GCA_013698495.1 Chloroflexia bacterium | reverse complement strand
TCGGGGCCGGCATCCGCAACATCATCATCGCCGTCGCGATCGCCTACATCGACGATTTCGCCCGCATCGTGCGCGCCGAAGTCCTGCGCCTGCGGCAGGAGGAATACGCGGTCGCGGCGCGGTCGATTGGCGCCTCGCACCCGCGGGTGATGCTCCAGCACATCCTCCCCAACACCCTGGCCCCGATTATCGTCCAGGCCACGTTCGCCGTCGGCCTCGGCATCCTCGCCGAATCCGGGCTGACCTTCCTCGGGCTTGGCGTCTCGCCCTCGACGCCGACCTGGGGTCTGACCCTCAACGAGGGCCGCGACTTCATCCGCCAGGCGTGGTGGATCAGCGTCTTCCCGGGCGTCGCGATCATGGTCACCGTGCTCGGGCTCAACCTGCTTGGCGACGGTCTCCGCGACACCCTCGACGTCCGCGGCGTCCGCGACGCGGGGTAATTCGCTGGAGCATGTATGTGGTCTGGGGCATCCCGCGCAGCGGTTAATTGTCATTCCGAGGAACGAGGAATCTCCCGCCGCAGCGGCAAAGACAATGGTCAGAAAGGGTGAGAGGATGCAGAAGACCTACTACGTCTACATCATGTCCTCGCCCTCGCGCACGACCTACATCGGGTTCACGTCCAATCTCGAACGCCGTGTCTGGGAACACAAGAGCAAGTCTTCGCTCAAAGCTCACACCCGGAAATACAACGAGGTGATGCTCGTCCACATCGAGGAGTATCCTGACCCGTGGTCCGCCATCGAGCGGGAGAAAGTGCTCAAGAAGTGGAACAGGACCAGGAAACATACCCTGATCGAGGCAGACAATCCGGATTGGTTGGACCTGAGCGCGGACTGGCCGTAGTGTGCAGGTTCGCGGCGGAATTGCGACTCCCACGGCATGACATTCAACCGCTGCGGCGGGAGATTCCTCTGGTCGGCTGCGCCTCCCGGCGGAATGACCATTAACGGCTTCGCCGGAAGTCCCTGCCACGTTCGAAGCGGAATGACGATTAACACTTCGCGCGGCGGTAATCGAGCCTGCGATCACCAGTCACGATGCCGTGTAACGAGGCGTTCTCGTCCAATGTCGCCACCAGCCGTTTGGGGGCGATGAGGCGGTAGCTCTCGTCCACGATATCCTCGATCTCGTCCCAATCCGGGTTGCACTCCGGCGAAATCCAGGCCGCGATCCAGCCCTTGGGGCCGAGATAGGGCGGCTTGTAATAGCGATCCGGCGCGGAGGCGATATATGCCTCCTGCGCGCCCGGTGGCGCCTTGCACCAGACCGACACCCGCTCGTCGGGTTTGTGGACCATCGCGAAGTTCTTGCTCCGCACCTGGAAAGTCGGCGAACCGAACGCCACCGCCTCGACCGCTTCGGGGTAGTCGAGGCAGATCGCGCGCAACGGGCTCAAGATCGCGCTGCCGATCTCGACGAGAGGATGGCGTTCACTCACGAAGCGGAACTCTCCTTGCGCGTCGCGTCGTACTCCCGAATGAGCGACTTCTTCGCGGTCATTCGCCAGGCGTCGTCAATCAAGTCCTCGACTTCGGGCCAGTCGATCCCATCGGTCAGCCAGGCGCCGACCCAGCCGTTGTGCCCGACGTAGGGCGGTCGGAAGTAGCGGTCCGGATCGCTCGCCACCAGCGCTTCCTGAACGCCAGGCGGCGCCTTCATCCAAATGGAAGGCGATCCTTCCAATTGATGCTGCATGACATAAATCCTGCCGCTCACCTTGTACACGGGGTCGCCGACGCTGCCCTCGAAAATCTCCTCGGCTCCCGGATATTCCATGCAAATCTCATGGAGCGTGTGAAGAAGCGCTTCACGGTTGGCCATTGCGGTTCCTCGTGGTCGACGCCAGTGCGAACGAATGTTCCCATTCTGGAGGTGGCGCCTCGAAAAGGCAACATGTTCGCCCCCTTTCGTTGGTCTATACGTCGTTTCAACCGAAGTGGAGAAATCTCTTTGCCGCGGCGACGTTTCTCATAGGCCGTTGATGGGGAGGGGGACTGCTCCACGCGCTGGTGCTCGCCGCGGAATGCCAACCAATCACCGCGTGACGATCCGCGAGGACATCCTCACGTTCCGGAGCTTTGGTATCCGCGGCTGGCCTTCCGCCAGATGCCGAGCGCGACCCCAAACAACGCCACACCCAACGCCGGCGCGATCCATGCGATCCATGCCGGAACCACGAGTTCACCCGTTCGATTGAGCAACGCCGAAGCCGGAAAATACGCCACGAACGCGACCGGCAAGGTGAACGTCAGCAGGTACCGCAACACCTCCGGGAAAATCCGTTGTGGGTAGTTACCATACTGGTTGAAGACCTCGTTGACCGTTTGCCGCACCGCGATCGAGCTCAGGAACCGGAACGACAGCGACCCAAGCGCGATCTGGATTGCACCCTCGACCAGCGCCCCACCGACCACCGCGAGCAGCACAAACGTCCACGCCGCCAGCGACCAGTCGATGCCCACGCCTCGTGCCGCGAACGCCAGCAGCGCGGCGCCTCCGATCAAATCGCCGAAGCAGTTGACGCGCAGTTGCCTCGTAAACAGCTGCAGCAACGGTGAAATCGGGCGCACCAGGAACCGGTCGTACTCGCCGCTGATCAGGACCCTGTCGATGTCGAACATCTGGCTGAAGCAGAGGTAGAAAATGCCGTGCGCGGTCAACCGCATCCCGTAGAGGAAGGTGATTTCGGCCAGCGACCACCCTCCTATCGTGTTGAAGCGGTCGACGATGATCCACACCACCAGAAACCCGGTGAGTTGGTAGATGACACCGCCAATCACACTGCTCACGGCGTTCGCCCGGTACTGGAATTCGGACCGCAATGAGGCCGAGGCGAGGGCGAGGGCGATTGAAATGCGTTCCATCGTCACCCTCCCTGAATCACCATATGCTTGAAGGCCTGACCCCAAATCCAGCGAATCGCGAGAATCAGGACGCCGATCCACGTTGCCTGCAGCAGCAACGCTGTCCACAACGCCCCGGTCGCCGGCGCACCCACGTAGATCGAGACCGGCACGAATGCGATCGCCTGGAACGGCAATACCTGGATCACGATGCGGAGCGCGTCCGGCATGAACCACAGTGGAACCAGCGCTCCGGTCGCGAAGTTGCCGACCAGGTTGTAAATCATCCGGAACCCGCTCATCTCGAGCGTCCAGAAGCTGACCAGACCAATCAGCATGTTGAGCAGCGCCGCCAGGATCCATGCCAACAGCAGAGCAGCCGCGTACCCGAACCCGGCCGTGACCGACGGCGGACCGCTCAACTCCCCCGCGATCAGCGCGATCGGGAAGGCGACGGCCAGCATTGGCAACTGACCGATCATGTCGCCCACCGCCGCCGCCAGCAGTTGGCTCGGATACCCGACTGGACGACTCAGGTCGAACCCGATTTGTCCCAACCGAATGCGACCCTCGATGTCGCCATCGAGTTCCATCTGCAGGAATCGCAATTGCAGTTGAGCGAGCGTCAGGTAAACCAGCAACTGGCCGATCGCGATTCCGTCGACCTCGGTTCGATCCCCATAGGCCGCTTTCCAGACCACCGTGAGCAGGTAGATCTGGAGACCCGTGAACAGAATTGCCAGCAGCGCGTTGAACCGATAGATGTAGCGGTGGCGAATGCTCGTGCGGGCGATCGCCACCCACGCCGGCCAGTTGCGGGAAAGCGTCATGGATGACCGCCAGTTTTCACGGCGCGCGACGCGACGATGGGCCAGGCCCGGATGTGTTGGTCTGTGCAGACCGGAGACATAGGTTACAGGTGTTCGGAGACATGTCTGACACCTTTGGCGAGCAGCCACTGAGTTTGGCGAGCGCTCGGCGTCCACCGCTACGCCGGATCAGGCCTCGCTTCTGTCAGGAACATTGCCATGAAATCGCAGCGGGTGCGAGTGCGTCGCCAATCGGCAGATCAGCACGCCAGGCGAAAACCGGATGTGCACATCCAATCCCTGGAACCGCACCGCCTCGGCCATGGTCGGGTGGTCAAACGTATCGACGACCTCGGCCACGGCCAGACGCTGTCCAGTGTCGTACACGGCCACCGACACCGGGCCATGGCTCGAAGAGACTGCGCGGATGAACCGGGCCGCGCGAGGCGCGGACCAGGTGGTGGGC
>JACCUV010000360.1 GCA_013698495.1 Chloroflexia bacterium | reverse complement strand
ACCCGCGACTTGCACGATTGCTCGATCATCTGGAAGCAGGCAGGAACCCGTTCGTTCTCAACCCCCATCATCACGGTGGTGTTGCCAGACCGCAGGAATCCCCCTGTGCTGGCGATCTTGGTTGCGCCGAATCCAGCAGTTGTCACCGTGCGCAACAGGCGATCGCAATCATAATCCTGAACGATGGCGATGATGAACTTCATGATCGACCGCATTCACTGCAACGCAGAACTTCGAACAATTTGGCAAGCGTTATAGCACAACCAACCGAAGTTGAACCTCGTTGCCGGACCGACTCCAGGAAACCATGAGCTGCGTCCGGGGCAGTCCGCTCGCGCCATGCGCCGTCCAAGTCTCCAGTCAGCACAATCAATGAGCTAACCAGCGGCAACTACCTCCGCGGGCCGATTCAGCCCCACCGCGGCGGAAAGCGCCTCTGCCTTGTCTGTCTTCTCCCAGGGAAGGTCGAGATCGTGCCGACCGAAGTGGCCGTAGGCGGCGGTCTGCCGGTAAATCGGTCGCAGCAGATCGAGGTGCTCGATGATCGCGCCGGGTCGCAGATCAAAGTGCTCGTCAATCAGCGACGCGATTGTCCCGTCGCTCACCTTGCCGGTGCCGAACGTTTCAACCATCACGGAAACCGGGTGGGCAACCCCAATCGCATAGGAAATCTGGAGTTCAAATCGATCGGCGAGACCGGCGGCGACCACGTTCTTGGCCACGTAGCGGGCGGCGTAGGCCGCGGAGCGATCCACCTTGGTGGCGTCCTTGCCCGAAAAGGCGCCGCCGCCATGGCGAGCCATTCCGCCGTAGGTGTCGACGATGATCTTGCGGCCGGTTAGCCCGGCATCGGCGAGCGGTCCACCTATCTCGAACCGTCCACTTGGATTGACGTAGATTTTGGTGTCCTCGTCGAGTAGGTAGGCGGGAACCACGTTTCGGATCACGACCTCGGTCACGTCTCGCCTGATTTCTTCGTTGCTGGGCTCCGGCAAGTGCTGCGTTGAGACCACCACCGTGTCCACACGCACGGGTTTACCGAAGGCATACTCCACAGTGACCTGGCTCTTGCCGTCTGGCAGGAGGTATCCGATTTCACCGCTCTTCCGCGCTTCCGCCAGACGCCGCGCAATCTTGTGCGCAAGGTCAATCGGCAACGGCAGCAACTCTTCTGTTTCGTTGCTGGCGTATCCGATCATCATCCCTTGGTCGCCTGCCCCGGTCTCGTCGTACTTGTCTCCGCCGTTGTGGCGCTCCCGGTTCTCAAGCGCCTTGGTGACGCCACCCGAAATCTCCGGGCTCTGTTCCTTGATCGCGACGATCACGCCGCAGGTATCGGCATCGAAGCCGTGATCGGAATGGGTGTAGCCAATGTCGCGAATCACATTTCGGGCAATCGTGTCGATATCGACGTAGGCCGACGTCGTGATCTCGCCGAAGACGAGCACGAGCCCGGTCTTGACGGATGTTTCGCAAGCCACCCGACCGTACGGATCCTCGGTCAACACCGCATCGAGCACAGCATCGGATATCTGGTCGCAGATCTTGTCCGGATGTCCCTCTGTCACCGATTCGGAGGTGAAAAGGAGCTTCGGGGATGAATCAAAAGTAGTGGTCATCGACGTGTTCCTTCTTGCGCTGAACGATTGTACAGGTCAGGCGCATCGCAGACTCGATGGTCAGGATGTGATGCGATCGGAGCCGAGGAACGGAGACGTCACTCCTCACGGGTCTTGCGCCCAGGATTAGCCTTCCCACGAGTGGAGATAATGCACCTGCTCGGGGCTCAGCACGTCAATCGCGATCTTCATCGCCGCGAGTTTGAGTTCGGCGATCTTGCGGTCGATTTCCTCTGGCACCCTGTACACCCGATTCTCCAATGTTCGCCCCTGCTGCACAATGTATTCGGCAGCCAACGCCTGATTGGCGAAACTCATGTCCATCACGCTGGCCGGGTGACCTTCGGCCGCCGCCAGGTTGATCAGCCGTCCTTCGCCAAGCACGATCAGGCTCTTGTCGCCGAATGTGTACTCCTCGACGAACGGCCGCAGCGTGCGGCGTCCCTCGCCAGACATTTCGGCCAGCGCCTTGAGATTGATCTCGGAGTTGAAGTGGCCGGAATTGGCGAGCATCGCCCCATCCTTGAGCGCCTCAAAGTGATGGCGATCGACCACGTTGATGTTGCCGGTAGCGGTGACGACGAGATCGGCCTTCGGCGCGGCGCGCTCCATGGTTTCGACCATGAAACCATCCATCGCGGCTTCGAGCGCACGAATCGGATCGATTTCGGTCACGATCACCTGGGAGCCCATGCCCCGAATCCGGGTCGCGATTCCTTTTCCGCACCAACCGTATCCCGCGACCACTACCGTCCGGCCCGCAAGGAGCATGTTGGTGGCGCGGAGGATGCCGTCGATTGTACTTTGACCGGTCCCGTATCGGTTGTCGAAAAAGTGCTTGGTGTCGGCGTCGTTGACGGCGATCACCGGGAACCTGAGGACACCGGCCGCTTCCATTGCCCGCTCGCGGATGACGCCGGTCGTGGTCTCTTCCGTTGCGCCGAGGAGGTCCGGCAGCAGTTCAGGGTATTCCTTGTGCAGGATCGTCACGACGTCGGCCCCATCGTCGATCAGGAGCTGCGGCTTGTGCGCGATCGCCAGGTGAATGTGTCGATGATAGGTTTCGTCGTCCTCGCCCTTGATCGCGAACACCGGAATCCCCGCCTCGACCAACGCCGCGGCGACATCGTCCTGGGTGGAGAGCGGGTTGCTTGCGCAAAGCACCGCATTGGCGCCGCCGGCTTGCAATGTGAGCGCCAGATTTGCAGTTTCAGTCGTAATGTGCGCGCAGCCAAGGAGACGCACACCCTCGAAGGGGCGGGTTCTCGAAAACGTATCGCGAATCTGACCGAGCACCGGCATTTCACGGGCGGCCCACTCGATTCGGCGATTGCCGGCGGCTGCCAGCGACGGGTCCTTGATGTCGAAATTGCGTGCGGTCGGCGTCGATGTCGCCATGCGTGTGTGCTCCTCTGGACTGACAAGTCCGGTTGTTCGTTTGGCGGCGCGGTACAAGTCTCCGAAACCACGCTTTCGCCGGTCTGCTATTCAGCAGCGACAGCGCCAACGTTAGTATGTTTTATGTCTTCGATGGTCAATGCGTGTGCGAACTCGGGAAACGCCCCGCCGAAACGCGTCAGGAATTGTTCAGCAGTAAAGGAGTGCTCCTGGGTTCCCGGATGCTCGACAGCGTATGTCGCGGCCAACGCCGCGATTCGGCCGATCACCGGCAAATCCTTGCCCAGCAAAAGACCCTTAAGGAGTCCGGCCCGGTAGGCATCGCCGCCCCCGGTTGGACCGACGAATGGATCGGCCGTGGCGATCGGAATCCTCACGGAGTCGCCTCCGGCCCGGAGTTCCGAGCCCTCACCTCCGTAGGTGATGACAGTCAGGGGAACCTTGGCCGCGATCTGGTCGATCGTCATCCCGGTCTTACGTTCCATCATCCCGTACTCGTAGTCGTTGCCGACGACGATCTCCGCAATCTCGATCCCGCGGGAGAGTTGCTGGCCGCCCAGGATCACAATCTGCTGGGCGGGATCGAACACCAGGCCTGTTCCCGACGCCACTATTTCCTCGGCGTGTTTCACCATCGCGTCCGGCGCGGCCGCTCCGACAAGGCCATATCGCGCCGAGGTTGCGTACGGAGTGATGTCAATTTCGCCCGACCGTCCGCCTGCGCCTGGATAGAACGCCGCGATCTGGTTGTCCATCAAGTCAGCGTTCATATAAGCGTTGGATGTGAAATCGTCTTCGATGTGGACGATTCCGGAAAGGTCGACGCCGAGGTCCTCGAGCACGCGTTGGTAGGGTCCAAAGTCTTGCCCGACGGACCCAACGAGCGAACTCGGAACGTTGAGCAAGGCCAGGCTGTAGGCGATATTGCCACCTACTCCCCCGCGCTGCTGCTTGAGAGAATCCAGCAGGAAGCTCACCGAAAGCACGTGCTGCTTATCGAGAAGCAGGTGATCCTTGAACGAACCGTTGAAAGTCATGACGTGATCGAACGCAATCGATGCGCTCACAACCACCTGGGAACCTGATCTCACGCGTATTGAATCCTCGGGGTATATCGGGGATAAGAGTCCCGTACGTTCGGACTTCTCAGTATCGACCGGCTCCGTTCCAGGCGACACGCTACAACCGTGCCGGGACACGCCACACCACCAGTCTGGCGACTGGCGGAACCTCCAGGTGAGCATACCACAGGCAGTGATCGGGTAACGACGATCGTGGCTACGCCGCGCCTGTCACGTTCTGGATCGCGCGCTGCGCCAACACTTCCGGTACATCGGTCGTAATTGTGACGCCCCCGTTCCGAACCGGCAACACCCACTTCTGCCTGCCGGCCGATTTCTTCTTGTCGGTCTTTGTCATTTGCCGAACAAGGTCAGGGTCGACCTCGGCGCGAACAGGCAGTCCAAAGGCGACGATCAGCTCGCGAATCCGATTCTCGAACGACTCGTCGATCAGGTCGAGCTCACGCGCGATAAACAGCGACGCGCACATCCCCACCGCGACCGCTTCGCCGTGAAGCAGTGAATAGCCAGCCGCTTCGATCCCGTGACCGATAGTGTGTCCGAAGTTCAGGTACGCCCGAATCCCGGCCTCCCGCTCGTCTGCCTCCACTACTGCTGCCTTGAGCGCAACATTTCTTCCGATCGTCCAGGGCACAATTGGATTCGACAAGGCAAGCAGCGCCGAGACATTGCGTTCAAGGACACCAAGGAGCGCACCCGCCGACTTGCCCGGCACAGACGGCTCGATCACCGCATGTTTGACGATCTCGGCCCAGCCAGACCGGAGTTCGCGTTGAGGCAACGATCCGAGGAAGCTCGAGTCGATCACGACCTCGGTCGGCTGGTAGAAGGCGCCGATCAGGTTCTTGCCGTGGCGATGATTGATGCCGGTTTTTCCTCCCACGCTGCTATCGACCATCGAGAGCAGGGTCGAAGGCAGTTGCATCAGACCGACCCCGCGCAGCACCGTGGCGGCCGCAAACCCCGCCAGATCGCCAACCATGCCTCCGCCCATCGCAACGACAATATCACCACGTTCGATGCCGCTGCCAAGCATCCAGTCGTGAAGTCGCTCAAGACCCAGCATACTCTTGCTGGCTTCACCGGAAGGAACAGGAAGTACTTCGACCCGCATCGCGGAGGTCTCGCGCATCGTTTCGATCTCGTCCTGAAGTTGCGGTTCGAGATTGGCGTCGATCGCCACCCAGATCCGCCTCGCCTTTGGCCATCTTTGACGGATCAGCTCGCCGGCTCGGAAGCGGGCGCCTACTCCAACGTGGATCGCCGAGTGGGCCGTGGCCACGTCGAGGTCGATCCGCAACTCCTGCCCGCATCCCAGACGAGCCATGGCCACGATGTCCGCGGTAACCTCCGAAACAGTTCGGGCAGACACATCCAGCGCGATGTCCGCCCTGGTATACGCCTCGACGCGCTGATCGCGCAGCAAACCAAGCCTGGCGAGAGCATTGTCACCAGCCAGGAGGGGGCGATCGGCCGCGGCGCCGATCGTCGCCGCCTGGGTACGCAATCTTTCGATCAGCGTTGCAGCATCGGCATCGAGCCAGATCGCCAGGGACTGCGACGAGGCCAGCAACGTGGAGGACCAGACACGTGGATCGACGACGGCGCCGCCTCCCGTGGCCACCACCACTTGGTCCCGCGAAAGCGCTTCGCGCAACACGCCTTGCTCGATTTCTCGAAATGCGGTCTCGCCATCGTCACGGAAAATGTCGGGAATCGACTTCCCGGTTCGACGTTCGATTTCTTCGTCGGTATCGACCAATTCCCAACCAAGCTCCAACGCCGCCGCCCGACCGACTGAACTCTTGCCTGTCCCGCTGAGTCCCACAAGAACGACGTGCCGAATCATGGGTGTGGAGTCCTCCAGGGAATTGACCTGTCGATGTTGCATGCGCGTGGCTGTTAGCGAATTCGCTGGGTCTCTCCCGCTTCGACAGATTGGCGAAGTCCAGCCTCGATCGCGTCCTCCGCGGCCTCGGCTTTGGCGCGCCCGGGCAGAGGAATGCTCGCCGCGAGCTTGACCGCTTGCTCTCGAAACGCCTTCATTTGCTCACCTGTCGGTTTCTTCCCGAACCGATAGTACGAGTCCACGGCCAGCCCCACGGTGTAGGTGCCGGCGAAGGCGATCGCGACTTTGGGGATCGTGCCCGCCATAAATGGAATGAACGAGGTAGCCTCGCGCGCAATCGATCGCCAGACAAATCCGACCCCGACCACGGGCGCAAGCTCGCGCACAATTCCAGCCTGGTTGGACAAATCGCGGTCGTTCGCCGCGGCCAGCTTGTAGGCCATCATGATCTGGTTCTTGGTCAACACCAGCAAATCGGCGCCGGCCGCGATGAAGCCACCGAACAACGGAACAACCGACGGGATGTTCGACACGAGCGCGAACTTGGCGTTGGCTTTGGAGGCGCCGTCGATGATCGCGTGAACGGCGGCCGCGCGAAACGGGACAAACCAGCGACCCATCGCCGGAGCGCTTTCCGGATCCGTCATCACGATCTCGGTTCGTAGCCGATTCGCGGCGTCAGGACCGTCACTTGCCAGGAAAAACAGATTGTCTACACCATCGCGAGCGGCCCGCGTCTTTGCCTGATCGAATAGTCCAGTCTGGTCGGGATCGGTCACCACGACGACGTCGTAACGGGCGGTGTCTATGCGCTCGACGCGATCGCCGACGCGGTGTTCGATGTAGCGGTCGGATTCGTTCCCGAAGATCAGTTCCGCCGCGGTTTCGGCGTGTTCCTGGGTCCTCGCGATCATCAGGATCCGCGGCGCGGTTTCCGCCCGTTCCCGAATTTCATCGAAATTGACTTCCTTGACAATGTTCATGAAATTGCGAACGGATCCAACCGCCGCAAGTGGATTCTTGCCTGGCACACTTCCTCCAATTCAGCGTTGACGCGAAGATGTCGATCAGGATTCGGCCGCAAGTCGACGCATGGCATCCACCAGGTCCTGCACTGCGGCCGCTGATTGCCGGAGTGCGCGCTGTTCGTCATCGGTCAACGTAATTTGAATGATTTGTTCAACACCGTTTGCGCCCAGCTTGACGGGAACGCCGACGAACAGCCCGTTAATCCCGTACTCACCTTCGAGGTGCACGCTGCTCGCGAGGATCCGTTTCTGATCGAGCAAGATGGCGTCGACCATTTCGACCACGGATGCGCCCGGTGCGTAGTACGCGCTACCAGTCTTGAGCAAGGAAACGATCTCGGCCCCGCCGTTGGCGGTCCGCTCTTCCAGTGCCTTCACCCGTTCCGGGGGGAGAAGTTCCGTGATCGGAATCCCGGCCACAGTCGAGTACCGCGAGAGCGGCACCATCGTATCGCCGTGTCCACCAAGCACGAAAGCGGAAACGTCGCGCACCGAGACGTCCAGTTCCTGGGCGATGAAAGTCCGGAAGCGCGCCGAATCGAGCACCCCAGCCTGCCCAATCACGCGTTCTCTCGGGAATCCCGCCGCCTCGAACGCCACATGGCACATCGCATCGAGCGGGTTGGAGACGACGACGATTGTCGTATCCGGCGATGAGGTTGCCACTTGCTCCGTGACCGAGCGGACGATGCCCATGTTGGTCCGCAGCAAATCGTCGCGGCTCATCCCGGGTTTGCGCGCAATTCCCGAGGTGATGACGACGAGGTCGGACCCGGCTGTGTCTTCGTACGAGTTGGCGCCGCTGACCATCGAATCGTAGCCAAGCACCGGCCCGGCCTCAAGCAGATCGAGCGCCTTGCCTTGTGGCAAACCCTCGACGATGTCGACGAGGACGATGTCGGCGTAGTCACGCTGCGCCAGAAGCTGGGCGACTGTGCCGCCGACCATCCCGGCGCCGACGACGGTGACTTTCGGTCGGCTGGTGGATTGACCTGTCGAACGAGCAGTCATGGAACCCTCCCGTGTGTGCAGTTGCGCGGTTGGCGCCAGTCAAGAGCACATTGCGCCGCCTGGACACGGTTGCGCGTGGATATCGAAACCACTACCCAATCGCGCTGTTCCGCCTCCTTCGGACCAGAATCCTACCATGCGCACACCATTTAGCCTTGAAACTGCGTGAAATCGCGGCGCCTGTCGCGGACGACTTCACGGGAAACAGAAAAGAGTCACGCGAACGCCTCAAGAGGGACCTCGCGGGAGCAAGACGGAAGGGCCGGAACCGGTCGCCATTCTGTTGACGCAACCTCGAAACAGCCCCTATACTTGCCGCCGCTGGAAGAGACACCTGCCCAG